>NZ_JBHTBQ010000044.1:0-144112 GCF_042664895.1 Iodobacter arcticus | reverse complement strand
AGCTGCAAAACAGAATAAAAATATCAATATGATTGCAACACAAACTGCCACAACAACGCGCCAACTAAAAAACAAAACAATTGGCAGGGGTGCCTAACGTAGAAGTGAGGGGCGGCCGGAGCGAAGCGTAGGGAACCACAAGCGCAGCTTGTGGCCGTCCCTCTCGACTGCCGGGTTAGACGACTTTTTTCATTCGTGAATTTCCCAATGCCTCTTGCTTGCTACTTTGAGCGTTTCCCATTGTTCTTGATAAGACCAATCAGATTTTCACGATCAATTTTCCATCGTTCGGTTCGCTCTGTGCGTGGGCCACTGAATTGGTTACATTCATCTTCGAACTCTTCAAGAACGATAGCCCCATCTTTGGCAACGTATAGCCTTGTCTTTCGGCTCTTGTCGTAGTGAGTGCTTGATGTTTCGTAGAAGTAGTCAACGAGGAGCAACTCACCTGTAGCATTTGGGTCGTTTGTTGTCATTTAGTACTCCTGTGGTGCAGATGAAGAGTCGCGGGTGTCTAACGTCAAAATTAAGCAGCTGGCCTACGCTGCAATTAAATAAAAAAGCCGCGCGTTCCGGCCAGTCTGTTTGAATGCCATGTTAGGCGTATTGCCACCGCACAAAAAATATAACCCTGTTTTTCGTAGCAAACCAAAAAACTAAATAATGAAGCCACGAAAACGGAGCAAACGAATTAAAAGCGTATTAATAAACCGTGTAAACAGAAAGCTGCAAAACAGAATAAAAATATCAATACGATTGCAACACAAGCTGCCACAACAACGTGCCAACTAAAAACAAAATAATGGGCAGGGGTGCCTAACGTCAAAATTAAGCAGCTGGCCTACGCTGCAATTGAATAAAAAAGCCGCACGTTCCGGCCAGTCTGCTTGAATGCCATGTTAGGCGTATTGCCGCTGCACAAAAAATAAAGCTCACGTTTTTCATAATGAAACAGCAAGACGAAAAAAGAAAGCCACTAAAAATATAACCGACGAATTGTAGCGTATTAATGCAAAGCTAAAACAAAAGACGGATAAGAAAGAACAACAATAATCAATAACCAGCAATATAAAAAGCAGCCATGAAATGCAATGCTAAAACAAAACAACAAGCCCGCTGTGCCTAACGTTTGAGTTAAGGGGCGCCGTTAGGCGTCCCGCTTGAATGATGGGTTAGGCATCTTTGGAAAGAGGAAACTCGCCAGCCAACTCTTGTAACCAGCTTACAACTGCAGGGATGTCAGTTGGCAGCATCATAACAATACTAGGGTCTTCGCCCATGGCGCTTTCTTGTTTTAAGCAAATAAAGCCGCCCTCAGAGATGTAAGCCTCTATTGTTTCTCTTCCAAGTAGTTTCATTTCATTTTCTGACATAGCAAACTCCAATAGAAATTACAGTTAAATTTAGTGGGGCCTAACGTTGGAGTTAACCGGTTGGCCGTACGCTGCATTTTGAAAGAAATGCTGCATCTTCTCGGCCAGTCCGGTTGAATGACTTGTTAGGGCTGCCATAGGACTTCAAGATCTCCATCTACGAAGCCAAGGCCGATTCCCATACTAGATTTCAATTTTTCAGCTACAACTCCTGAACTAAGGCAAGCTAGAAGCAGGGCTCTTATACTAGTGAGGCATAGCTCCCAGCTAGAGCCAGAAAAACTTTTGGGGATAAATATTCTTCTAGCGGTTGGCTCCCATATTTCATCACATGCCCAGTCAGAATTATTTTCATTGAAGCTGGCTGAGCCAATAAGCTCAATACCGAACTTTATCTCAGGGCTTTCCGGTAGCTCGAAGAGATTGAATGAGAAAGCCTTAACTGTGGTGGGCACTGGCTGAGCCAGACTTCCCCTGAGCCATTCATTAAATTCTTCCTCAAATCTCATAACTTGATAATGCCCTAACGTCAAAATTAAGCAGCTGGCCTACGCTGCAATTGGATAAAAAGCCGCACGTTCCGGCCAGTCTGCTTGAATGCCATGTTAGGCGTAGTGCCGCTGCACAATAAATAAAACCCCGTTTTTCGTAGCAAACCACAAAACTAAATAATGAAGCCACGAAAACGGAGCCAAGAAATTAAAAACGTATTAATAAACAGCGTAAACAGAAAGCTGCAAAACAGAATAAAAATATCAATATGATTGCAACACAAACTGCCACAACAACGCGCCAACTAAAAAACAAAACAATTGGCAGGGGTGCCTAACGTCAAAATTAAGCAGCTGGCCTATACGCTGCAATTGGATAAAAAAGCCGCACGTTCCGGCCAGTCTGCTTGAATGCCATGTTAGGCGTATTGCCATTACACAAAAAATATAAACCACGTTTTTCGTAGCAAACCATAAAACTAAATAAGAAAGCCACAAAAACGGAGCAAACGAATTAAAGGCTATCAATAAAAAGCGTAAACAGAAAGCTGTAAAACAGAATGAAAATATCAACACACCGCAACACAAACCGCCACCACAGCGCGCCAACTAAAAAACAAAATAATGGCTAGGGGTGCCTAACAATATGTAGACACCCTAAAACGGCAGAAAAACCACCATCTATGGTGTATAAAAACGCTTAGCCCTTTGAAATGCCTTGCTGGGCGCAGCCTGAAGTATTTTATGCCGATATACTACACCCGATTGAGCGGAGATTTCCACCATGTCCGTGCTGTTGAATCAGATTCGCGATCGACTGCGTACATTGCACTACAGCTTGCGTACCGAGCAGGCTTATCTGGATTGGATTAAGCGCTTTATCCGCCATCATCAGCTGCGTCATCCGCAGGAAATGGGGCAAGGTGAGATTGAGGCTTTCTTGACTCATCTAGCCGTTGCTAGGCAGGTGTCAGCGTCAACTCAGAATCAGGCCAAGTCAGCGCTGCTGTTTCTTTACCGTGAAGTGCTGCAAATTGACTTGCCATGGTTAAAAGACGTAGTGAGCGCCAAGGCCAGCCAGCGCCTGCCGGTGGTTTTAACGCCGAAAGAGGTGCAGCAAATTCTGGCAGAACTGGATGGGGTATGGTCGCTGTTGGGGCGGCTATTGTATGGCACGGGTTTGCGGCTTTTAGAGGGCCTACGTTTACGTGTTAAGGATGTTGATTTTTCCCAGCATGAAATCGTTGTGCGCTCGGGTAAGGGTAATAAAGACCGTGTGACTATGCTGCCTGCGAATATTATTGCCGCATTACAAGCGCAGATTGCTGATGCAAAAGCACTGCATGATGCAGATTTAGCTCAGGGCTGGGGCGAGGTTTACCTGCCGTTCGCCCTCGCGCAAAAATACCCGAATGCCAATCGGGAATGGGCCTGGCAATATATTTTCCCCTCGGCACAGCGCAGTGTTGACCCGCGCTCAGGGCTGATACGGCGGCATCATCTGGATGAGAAGGGCATGCAACGGGCAATGAAACAGTCGCTGCACGCTACGCACATCCCCAAGCTGGCTACGCCGCATACATTGCGCCATTCTTTTGCTACTCATTTATTAGAGGCGGGTTACGATATTCGTACCGTGCAGGAGCTGCTGGGGCATAGCGATGTGCGCACCACCATGATTTACACGCATGTCTTAAATCGTGGCGGCTTGGGAGTGCAAAGCCCGCTGGATCGGTACGGCGTTGCTTAAGGGCAGGGTATTGGGTGGCAGGTAATAAAAAAGGCGGGTTAAAGATAAGAGGGTGTGGCCTCAATATCATTAACCCGCCTTGCTGCTTTTGGCTGATATGGCTTTATATCATCAGCAGGTGTGGTTTTAATATCATCAGCAAGTGTGCTGACCACCATTGATAGCGATATTTGCGCCGGTCATAAAGCCAGATAGGTCAGAAGCAAGGTAGCTGACTAGGCCTGCAATTTCTTCCGGTGTGCCAAGGCGATTAACGGGAATGCCGGCAATAATCTTGTTGCGCACATCTTCAGGCACGGCCATCACCATCTCTGTGGCGATATAGCCCGGTGAAATCGTATTAACAGTAACGCCTTTTTTTGCAACTTCTTGCGCCAAAGCCATACTAAAGCCGTGTACGCCTGCTTTTGCTGCGGAGTAGTTGGTTTGGCCAAACTGGCCTTTCTGACCATTAATTGAAGAGATATTAATGACGCGGCCCCAGTTGCGCTCAACCATGGCATCTAAGAATTGCTTGGATACATTAAATAGCGAGTTAAGATTGGTGCTAATCACGCTCTCCCAATCTAGCTTGCCCATGCGTTTAAAGGTGGCATCACGGGTAATGCCCGCGTTATTCACTAGTACATCAACGGGGCCGATTTCTTCATTGATTTTTTCAGCCATGCGTACGCAAGCGTCAAAATCAGTAACATCACACTCATAGGCGCTAAAAAGATAGCCGGATGCTTTCATATCTGCCAGCCATTGAAGCTCTCGGCCGGCCTTGGAGTAAGTCGCTACAACATTAAAACCGCTATCTGCAAGTGCTTTGCAAATAGCAGAACCGATACCACCCATGCCACCGGTGACGAGTGCGACTTTCTTCATAGACTCTCCCTTTCTTTGCTTGTGTGTTTAGTTGTGTGGAATCACGAATAAATCTTACATCTTTTGTATGTATAAGCAAAGCATGTTTTTGTGTAAGCTATGTGTGAATTTTATTACTAGTTTTTTATGGGCAAAAAATCAAGATTTGTGTCGCATAACCATATGTATTTTATGAATATATAATTATGTATTTTTGGTATGACTGGTTTTAGTTAATGTTTAGCTTTATTTTAAATTCTTAATTTATTTGCAAGTTTAATTGTGGAGTTTTGAAATTTATTGGTGCTTTATTGCGCGGCAATGATTAAAAAGGATGCGTGTTGTGACAGTTGGAGTGATCTTAATTAGCGGTTGTTCAAGCGGAATTGGCTATGTCACGGCTCATGGGCTTAAAGCCAAAGGGTGGCGTGTTTTTGCAACAGCTCGTGCGGCGGATGATGTGGAGCAGTTAAAAAACGAAGGCTTTGAAGCTTTGCAGCTTGATGTTGCAGATTCTGTATCGATACAGAATGCCGTGGCGGCCATGCTTAAGAAAACCGGCGGGCGTATTGATGCGCTATTTAATAACGCCGGTTTTGGTGTGCCCGGTGCGGTGGAAGACTTAAGCCGGGAAGCGATGCGTTATCAGTTTGAAACCAATGTCTTTGGCGCAATCGAGCTAACTAACGCGGTTTTGCCGATCATGCGCCAGCAAGGACACGGGCGAATTATTTTTAATGGCTCGGTACTGGGTTTTGCAGCGATGCCTTATCGCGGTGCTTATAATGCAAGTAAGTTTGCTCTAGAGGGATTTGCAGATACCTTGCGCCAAGAAATGATGGGCAGTGGAATCCATACCGTTCTTTTGCAGCCCGGCCCCATTACCAGTCGCTTTAGGGCCAATGCGCAGCAACAGTTTATGCGCTGGATTTGTGCAGATAA
Organism: Iodobacter arcticus; assembly: GCF_042664895.1. Classification (NCBI taxonomy): domain Bacteria; kingdom Pseudomonadati; phylum Pseudomonadota; class Betaproteobacteria; order Neisseriales; family Chitinibacteraceae; genus Iodobacter; species Iodobacter arcticus. The sequence goes on along the minus strand of NZ_JBHTBQ010000044.1, from coordinate 138,707 downwards.
AAGCTTTCATCAGCCTTCTTATTTAGCTATGCAAGCACGGCTGGCTAAAGTGGGGCCAGCAGCGCCATTTACTCTGCCCGCAGAGGCGGTATTGGCGGTGGTGTTAAAAGCACTCACAGTTCGCCGCCCATCTGCTCGCTACCAGATAACGACGCCAACAAAAGTGTTCTGGATGCTTAAAAAAATCTTACCGGGGCGTGTACTTGATTATATTTTGTTAAAAGCATCAGGAGATGAGCCCGGATGCAGTTATGGGCGCTCTTAAATGTCTGGTGATTTCTACACTTGATTTTTAATTTTTAGCGCGAAAACGCGCAAAATAAGTGCTGAAGCGGTGTTTTTGCTGTGTTTAATGACGAGTCAACCCCGTTTGGAGAAAATAATGAGTCTTTTTTTAGGTGGACGCACAAAGTCGGGCGCTTGTCGAGAATTGAGCCGCCTCTCCCTATCGGGTAAAATAGCGAATTCCAACCTGCTATTCATGCCATGACCAAGTTTATTTTCGTAACCGGTGGTGTCGTTTCCTCACTGGGCAAGGGCATCGCCGCTGCATCGCTGGCTGCTATTCTTGAATCGCGTGGCCTTAAAGTCACGATGATGAAGCTCGATCCGTATATCAACGTTGATCCGGGCACAATGAGTCCATTTCAGCACGGCGAAGTTTTCGTAACCGAAGACGGCGCAGAAACCGATTTGGATCTCGGCCATTACGAGCGCTTTATTCGCTCGAAGATGCGTAAATCTAATAACTTCACGACCGGACAAATCTATGAATCTGTGATTACTAAGGAGCGCCGTGGCGATTACCTAGGTGGCACGGTGCAAGTGATTCCGCATATCACCGACGAAATCAAAATGAAGGTGAAAGAAGGCGCGGGTGATGTTGATGTAGCGATTGTAGAAATCGGCGGTACAGTTGGCGATATCGAATCGCTGCCGTTTCTTGAAGCTATTCGTCAAATGCGCTCCAACCTCGGTCGTAAAAACACGCTCTACGTTCACCTCTCGTATGTGCCTTACTTGGCAACGGCTGGCGAAATCAAAACCAAGCCAACTCAGCACAGCGTAAGAGAGCTGCGTCAGATCGGCATTCAGCCTGATATCTTGCTGTGCCGTATGGATAGAGAGTTGCCAGATGAAGAGCGTCGCAAGCTGGCACTGTTCTGTAATGTAGAAGAAAACGCAGTGATTGCCTGCTACGACGCAGGCAGCATTTATCAAGTGCCGGGCATGTTACACGCCCAAGGTATTGATGATATTGCGTGCGAATTACTACAAATTGACGCGCCAAAAGCTGATTTGTCGGCTTGGGATAAGATTGTTCATGGCTTAAACAATCCAACACGCACCGTGAATATTGCGATGGTGGGTAAGTATGTTGACCTGACCGAATCGTATAAATCTTTATCTGAAGCGCTGATTCATGCCGGTGTACATACCTCAAGCAAAGTGCAGATCCATTATATGGATTCTGAAGAGCTTGAAAAAAATGGCACGGATAGCCTGAAAAATATGGACGCCATTCTGGTGCCGGGCGGCTTTGGTAAGCGCGGCGTAGAAGGCAAGATTCTTGCCGTGAAATATGCGCGTGAAAACAATGTGCCTTACCTCGGCATTTGCCTCGGTATGCAAATTGCGCTGATCGAATACGCGCGTGATGTGGCGGGCATGAAAGGCGCCAATTCAACAGAATTCGATTTAGATACCGAATTCCCGGTTGTGGCACTGATTAATGAGTGGGTTAATCACGACGGCAAGATTGAAACACGCGATGCAAACTCCAATCTGGGCGGCACGATGCGTCTAGGTGCACAAGAGTGTCGCTTGGGCGAGGATTCATTGGCTGCGCGCGTGTATGGCGCATCAACGATTACCGAGCGTCATCGTCACCGTTATGAAGTAAACAACTACTATCTGCCACGCTTAGAAGCGGCTGGCTTGACCATCAGTGGCAAATCGACAGGTGCCGAGCAATTAGTTGAAACCGTAGAATTAAGCGGCCATCGCTGGTTCTTTGCTTGTCAGTTCCACCCTGAATTCACGTCTACACCGCGTGATGGTCATCCGCTGTTTACTTCCTATGTCGAGGCGGCACTGTCGTACGCCAAAGAGCAGGGTCGTGAAGGTCTGAGCTGCTAAAACCGTGAGGAGTAGGTGTGAGGGGCCAGGAGGAACTCCCTCTCACCTTACACCTTACTCCTCACTCCTCACGGAGCGAAAAATGAAACTATGTGGTTTTGAAGTCGGTATCGATCAACCTTTCTTTTTGATCGCCGGCACCTGCGTGATTGAAAGCGAGCAAATGGCGCTGGATACCGCAGGCCAATTAAAAGAAATGACCGATGCACTGGGCATTCCTTTTATCTATAAATCGAGTTTTGATAAAGCCAATCGCAGCTCTGGTAAATCATTCCGTGGTTTAGGAATTGATGAGGGCCTGCGCATTTTGTCTGAAGTTAAAAAACAGATTGGTGTTCCTGTTATTACCGATGTGCATACCGAAGCTGAAGCGCCTGTTGTGGCCAGCGTGGTTGATGTATTGCAAACGCCAGCCTTTTTAGCGCGTCAAACTGATTTTATTCATGCAGTTTGCGCGACTGGCAAGCCAGTAAATATCAAGAAAGGCCAATTTATGGCCCCTGGCGATATGGTTAATGTGATTAATAAGGCGCGCGATGCAAACGGCGGGCTGGATAATCTAATGGTCTGCGAGCGCGGCGCATCTTTTGGTTACAACACCTTGGTGAGCGATATGCGTGGTTTGGCGATTATGCGCGAAACCGGCTGCCCGATCGTGTTTGATGCGACTCATTCAGTGCAGCAGCCAGGTGGGCAAGGGGATCGCTCTGGCGGTCAGCGTGAATTTGTGCCGGTATTGGCGCGTGCTGCGGTGGCGGCAGGGATTTCAGGCTTGTTTATGGAAACCCATCCAGATCCGTCCAAGGCGCTTTCTGACGGCCCGAATGCGTGGCCTTTAGCCCGAATGAAAGAGCTGTTGATTGTGTTGAAAGACATTGATCGTGCAGTAAAAGGACACGCTTTCATCGAGCATAGCTTGTAATGTTTGCGTAGTTTTTAGTGCCCTAGTAAGGCACCTTGATGGCTGGTGTGCCAAGCCATCAGGGTGAATGAAAGATTTGCTGATCGTACTCAAAGACACTGCCTTACTCTTAGGGCACACTTATTGATTGAGCACTCACTGTCATAAAGAGTGTGTATTTTTATCTTCAGACCAACCCTCCACATAGGTGTTTGAAATATGAGCGCAATTGTTGAAGTGATCGCCCGCGAAATCCTTGATTCTCGCGGCAATCCAACTGTAGAAGCCGATGTATTGCTGGAATCCGGCGTAATGGGCCGTGCAGCAGTGCCGTCTGGCGCATCCACTGGCGAGCGCGAAGCGCTTGAGCTGCGTGATGGCGATAAATCTCGTTATCTGGGTAAGGGTGTACTGAAGGCTGTTGAGAATATCAACACCGAAATCTGCGAAGCCATCATTGGTCTTGATGCGGCGGACCAAGCGTTTATCGACAAAACCATGATCGACTTAGATGGTACTGACGACAAACGCAATCTTGGCGCAAATGCCATCCTGGCTGTATCGATGGCCGTAGCTAAGGCTGCTGCTGAAGAAGCAGGGCTGCCTCTCTATCGTTATATCGGTGGCTCTGGCCCAATGAGTTTGCCAGTGCCGATGATGAACGTAGTCAACGGCGGCGAGCACGCATCAAATAGCTTGGATTTCCAAGAGTTGATGATTGTTCCTGTTGGCGCGCCAACTTTCCGTGAAGCATTGCGTTATGGCGCTGAAGTATTCCATAACCTTAAAAAAATTCTGCACGATAAGGGTATGCCTACCCAAGTTGGCGATGAAGGTGGTTTTGCGCCGGACGTAGCTAATGCTGAAGAAGCATTAGAAATGATTATGTCTGCCATTGAAAAAGCGGGTTACAAAGCGGGTACTGATTTCTGCATTGCGCTGGATTGTGCTGCTTCTGAATTCTTTGATAAAGAAACCGGCAAGTATGTTTACAAGAAAAGCGATAACCGCGCGCTGACTTCAGAGCAGCAAGTGGATTACCTGGAAAACTTAGTTAACAAGTTCCCGATTATCTCGATTGAAGATGGTATGGGCGAGCGCGATTGGGCGGGCTGGAAAGTATTGACTGATCGCCTGGGTAAACGCGTACAAATCGTGGGTGATGATTTATTTGTAACCAACACTAAAATTTTGGCTGAAGGGATTCGCTTAGGCGTTTGTAACTCTATCCTGATCAAAGTTAACCAAATTGGCTCGCTGTCCGAAACACTGGCTGCAGTTGATCTGGCTAAGCGTCATGGTTACACCTCCGTGATGAGCCATCGTTCAGGCGAAACCGAAGATGCAACGATTGCTGATCTGGCTGTTGCAACCAACTGCATGCAAATCAAAACGGGCTCATTAAGCCGTTCAGATCGTATTGCTAAATACAATCAATTGATTCGTATTGAAGAAGAATTAGGTGAAGCAGCGGTATACCCAGGTATTGGGGCTTTTTACCAAATCAATAAATAATTACTAGAGTTAGAGTAATATACCGAACCGGAGCCATCAGGCTCCGGTTTTCTTCTATACAGAATGAACTATGCGCCTGCTTGCTATTATCTTTTCTATTATGATTGCCGCTTTGCAATGGCCTCTTTGGGTTGGCAAGGGGAGTTGGTTGCGCGTTTGGCAGCTTGATCATCAGTTAGTCGAAAAAAAACAACATAATGAAAAACTAAAAGAGCGTAACGATGCATTAGATGCGGATGTGCGCGATTTAAAAACCGGATCAGATGCGATTGAAGAGCGCGGCCGTAACGAGCTGGGCATGATTCGGCAAGATGAAGTGTTTTTTCAGGTCTTAGATAAAAATCACCCCGCCTTAACGGCCACCCCTCAGCCGCCCCCAGCCGATCACTAGAGTAGCCATAACACTTTCTTTTTTTGAGTTACTATTTTTAACTGTAACTGACATACTCAGGTATAGTGAGTATTAAAAAGGGGGTACATATGGCTGATCTTTCAGTGCCCAACGCCAGCGTAAGGCGTAAAGCAGATACATTGTATTTTCAATTGGCGGGCGAAATTGCCCAGGCGATTGCTTCTGGTGTTTTGCAATCAGGGGAAAAACTGCCGTCAATTCGTAAATTATCGTCGCAAAGGCAGGTTAGCCTTTCCACTGTCATGGAAGCCTATCGAGAGCTGGAAGATCGCGCTTTAATTGAAGTGCGCCCCCAATCCGGCTTTTATGTACGCAATAAACCAACGGCCTTATTTGCGCCTGAATTAACACAGCCACCGCAATCCCCAAGCGATGTAGTGATTGATCCAATGTGGTTGCCCGCCACCTTGGCGCGTCTGCACGATATTAAAGTTGATTTTGGCTTTGCTATTTTAGCCCCAGCTTTATTTCCCAATCAGCAATTGCAGCGTTTATTGGCACAAGTGACTCGGCAAGATCCGGATTTAATTGCCGATTATGGTCGGCCAGCCGGCGATGTTGAATTGCGTCGCCAAATTGCTCGCCGCTCTTTAAATTGGGGCGGGCAATTTGAAGCCGATGAAATTCTGATTACGCAAGGGGCCATTGAGGCGCTTAATTTATGTCTAAGGGCGGTAACGCAACCCGGTGATGTGGTGGCGATTGAATCGCCTTCTTATTTTGGTTTGTTGCAAATATTAGAAAGTTTTCAACTCAAAGCATTGGAAATTCCGACTCATCCGCAAACCGGTATTTCTATTGAAGCTTTGGAATTTGCTACGCGAAATGGCGAAGTAAAAGCCTGTGTATTGCTGCCTAATTTCTCTAATCCATTGGGTAGTTTAATGCCCGATGAAAATAAAAAACGCCTCGTTGAATTATTAGCAGAGCGGCATATTCCGCTTATTGAAGACGATTTATACGGTGAGTTTTATTACAAGGGCGAGCGCCCGCGGCCAGCAAAAGCCTTTGATAAAGAAGGCAATGTGATGCTGATTTCGTCTTTTACTAAAACGGTTGCGCCGGGTTTTAGAATTGGCTGGGTTGTGGCGGGAAAACACCACCAGAAAATAGAGCAGCTTAAATTTATTAATACCTTTTCAAATGCGATGCCGCTGCAAAGAACCATTGCTAAGTTTTTAGAAAGTGGTGGCTACGATCATCATTTGCGCCGCTTGCGCCGAGCTTGTCATGAACAGGTGGGGCATGCGGTAGCGGCTATCGAGCGATCATTTCCAGCAGATACGCGCCTTTATGTGCCACAAGGCGGTTATGTGTTCTGGGTGGAGTTAAATGCGGCAGTAGATACTTTACTGTTATTGCAACAGGCGCTAAAGGAGGGGATTAGCTTTACCCCGGGCCCTTTGTTTTCGCCAAGCCATAGCTACGGCCATTGCCTACGCATTTGCTGCAATGAATCATGGAGCCCGCAGCATGAGCGCGCCATTGAGCGCCTGGGTGAGCTAATCCGGCAGCAAATATCCATTGCGCTACCATGACACACTCACCACCTTGCCCTCGGTGTTTTTATCTTCCTGACCTTTTAGGACCACCTGACAGCTTTGCGGGCTGTCGGGTTGAGTTTCTTCACAGCCTTCGGAATAGCTCATGATGCAAGGCGGGTTGCTATGCGATTCGTCCACCAGAATGACATTCATCTTTAAACCGCAAAAAGCATTAATGGCCTGTTGCAAACCAAGGATGTCATTGATGTCGGCATAGGCAGGGGGCTGAATGAGGCCTAGCCCCAGAAGCAACAAAGGAATCATTCTGCGCATGATCATTCTCCTGTTCTGTATTTGCAGAATAGAGCGCAGACGAGGGCTGTAAGGGTTTAATTTTAGGAAATCCGCTGAACGGATACGTTCGGTAACATTCAATCACAAATGGAAAAATTTGGGAAAATAGCTCAGCTAATGAGCATTCCTTGCTTTATTGAGGCTTGATCTTGGCTTGCTGCTCATTTAGCCCTTGCCGATATTTACGAAGCAAAAATCGGGCAGGATCAATCGCGTGTAGTAAGTCGGATTCAAGAGGGGCGGGATCGCCATTTAGCTGGCACGCCAGCGCCTCTGCCGCAATCATTGCCCAGCTTAACCCGCGCGAGCCTAATCCTAGTAAGGCATAAGCCCCTTTTAATCTTGGTATCTGATGGAGCTGATGGATTGCAGTCTTGATATTTTGTGGGTCTGGTAAAGCGCCGACTAAAGGAAGCCGATCTAAGCTATTGGGGCGAAAACAGACGCGGCTGCCCACGCTTTGAACTGGGGCAAGCTCAGGCAACAGGGCTTGCAGCTCAGCCAGATTGCGCTGCTCGGCGCTGGTGAGATCATTACCCCGTACTTCGGCGGCTCCAATGCAGCGATAGCCTTTAAATGCAGGCGTGATATAGCCAGAGCCGGTTAAACTGTGTTGAGGCGTGTCAGATGCAGGGATGAGGGTAGTGCTACGCAGTGTTTTGCTCAAGGGCAGCTCCAGCTTGGGCAAGAGTGCTAAGGCTTCGGTGGCGTTGGCAACGATCAGAACAGGAGCCGCAGCTAATAGATAGCCGAGTGCATCCCGTGCCTGCCAGCCTTCACCTGTTTGCACGAGCTGTGCAACACGGCTATTGCAGCGTAGCTGTATCTGCTCAGACCTAAGGTTGGCATGGCATACGCTGGTAGGATTGGCCCAGCCTCCCTGCGGAAACCACCAGCCGCCATGGCTCGGGCGCTCGCCTAAGAGTTGCATGGCCGTGTCTTGCGCTACCCAGCTCAATACCTCGACGGGCAAGTCTTGAGCGATTTCCTGCATAAGCAGAGCTTGCTCATCATCTTTTGCTACTTGCAAAATGCCATCTATGCCAAAGAAAACCTCTAAGCCCGCATTTTGCAATCGCGCCAAGTGTTGCCGAGTTTCTGCGCAGCCTGCACGGCTTAAGCGGGCGGGTGCATTATCATCACGGCTAGCGCTAGGGTGAAATAGCCCTGCGTGATTGCCCGATGATTGACTGGCAATCTCGTCTTGCGCTTCGAGTAAATCAATCTTCCAGTCACGGGCAGCCAAGCGCTCGGCGATGCTGGTTCCGGCTAGGCCTGCGCCAATAATCATGGCGTGACGAGGGTGTTGGGGCGCTTTGTCGAAAGGCGGGCGCGAGCACTGGCCTGCTTGGTAGTCGCCAAAATCCACCATGGCGTAGCCCGCGCTTTTTAAATGCGCTTCACCGGACTTGTGGTGGGTGACTATGCGTGTATTGGCGCTCGATAAGCGCCATAGGGCTTTGTAGTGCGCAGCGCTTAGATTGTCTGTGTTGATGTCTGCCGCATCCAGTGTGGCATTCAAGCTGCGTAGCTGCGCCAGTGGCTCGCCCCACATCAGCGTGAGAATCAGCGAGCCGTTTTCTAAATGAATGCGCTGAAAACCGCGTTTTAATGCGGGCCACTGACTGGCTAGTTCGGCATGCAAGCCTGCCAATTCTGGCTGCGGGCAGGCGGTTAAATCCGCTTCTTTGATCATGGCAAAATAATAAAGGCGTTGGCTGCGTTGCGGATCTTGCCGCCACGCCTGCCATGCCTGCAAAAAACCCATGCCATTAGCAAAATCAAATTGCAACATCACAAAGCGATCTTTGCCTTGCCAGCGACTTGGTAAATGATGACGGGCTAAGAAATCATGAGGGGTAGACATCAGGCCTTGAGTGCCTCAATGCGCTGGTGCTTATCCATAAATCGTTTTAAAGAAATCACAAAAATTGCGCCAACAATAAGGAGGGCGGTAGCAAAGAAGCGATTGCCTGCCAATAAATGACCGGCTTTAATCCCTTCAATGCCTAAGGAGTAAACGCCCATGGTGATCATGCCAAATGCGGCGGCTACCGTGCCCTTGCTCACATTGCTGGAAAAAAGCACCAATCTGAATAGCCCGGCATTAACCAAGCCGCAACCAAAGGCATAGAAGCTGATGCCGATCACCAATGAAATATAGTGACTAGGCGCGATAATCATACTAATAAAACAATAAGCTAAACCAAAGAGCTGCGGAATTAACCCTAGGCCAATCATACGGCGCACCGGCAGATAGTTACTTAATTTAGCCAGTGTGAAATTGCCAATAATCAGAGCACCAAAAACCGGCATTTGCCAGTAGCCAAATTCAATCGGAGAAAGGCCCGCATCTTTAATTAAGATTACGGGCGAAATACCAATCCAGGTGAGCAAAGGCACGCTGCATAAGCCCATAGCCAATGCACCCGTTAAGAAGTGGGTGTTGCTAAATACCTTTCTGTAATCTTGCCAAACTGCGCTGAAAGTGAATGGCGTATTCGCTTTGGCGGGTGTGACCTTAGGCATGGCATGCCAGAGGCCAATAAATGCCACAAAAGAAACCGCTGCAATCACGACAAAAATCATCCGCCACGGCGCGAATTCGATCATGATCGCGCCAGCGAGGGGGCCGAGCAAAGGGGCAATCATCGCCACATTCGCCATCAGTGCAGTCACTTTAATTGCAGTTTTCTCGTCAAAGGATTCTTGCACCAGCGCATAGCCCACCGCGCCAATAAAACACATGCCGATACCTTGGAAGACTCGCAGCACAATGAACTGCTCAATAGAGCGGGTAAGCAGCGTGAGCAGACACATGCAAATAAAAAACATCACGCCCGTTAACATCACTGGTCTGCGGCCAATTCGATCAGATAGCGGCCCTAGCAGCCACTGCAAAGACGCACCGCCCACTAGATAGGCCGTCATCGAGGTAGGGATCCACTGCGGGCCTGCGTTAAATTCATACGTCACCGCCAGCATCCCTGGCAAAATCATATCGTTAGCGATATAGGTGGAGAACTCGAACAGCACTAAGGCCAGTGGTAATAGCAGGGTACGCCAAGTGAGTTGCGTAATAAGGGCGGGAGTGGCGGGCATGGAGTGTAAGCAGGGCAATGATCAACCGAACATTCTGTCGTGTTTGCCATTATTTAGATAGAGAAGGATTGCCATCTTAATTGTTTTCTGCCGCGGAGGCTTGCTCTGCCGCTTGTTTAAGCACGATACCTTCGACTTCCTTGGCTTTTTCTAAAGCTTCACGTTGTGGCTCGGCAATTTTATGCGGAGTCGGGCTGGGGCCGCAGGCGCTTAGGGCGATGAAAAGAGGGACGACAAAAAGTGATTTCATGATGTGCCTGTGTTGTAAGGGAATTTCGAATTGAACCCACATCTTGAACCACGGATAAAAACACAGCAAAATAAGGTTTTCTCCGTGAAACTCCGTGTGTCCTGTGACCTCCGTGGCTCACAAGATCTGGGTCTTTACTGCGTAATATCTGCTGTTAATCGTAAGCATCCTGAATGCATTTCAGGTATTCGCTTACCGTCTTCGTATACCCCAGCTCTAACGCGTCGGCAATAAAGGCGTGGCCGATGGATACTTCTTGCACGCCGGGCACAGCACGCAAAAAGCACGTTAAATTGTCACGATTTAAATCGTGCCCCGCGTTGATGCCCAGTCCTAATGCCAGAGCGGCCTGGGCTGTGGCGGCAAAGTCTGCCAAAACTTGTTCTTCTGTATCTGTGCCATAAGCATTGGCATAGGTTTCGGTATAAAGCTCGACACGATCAGCGCCAAGCTCGGCCACAAACGGCATCGCGGCGGGGTTTGGGTCCATAAATAGGCTAATGCGCACACCCAGTGCTTTGCATTCTGCAATTAAGGGGCGTAAGCGATCCATATCGGCGGGTAGATTCCAACCTACATTCGAGGTGAACTGCTCTTCGCTATCGGGCACAAAGGTAGCCTGATGTGGGCGAAACTCACGGATAAAATCCATCAGATTTTGAGTGGGGTTGCCTTCAATATTGTATTCCGCTTGTGGCCAGCTTTTGAGTAAGGTGGCTAAATCGCTAACATCATCGCTACGAATATGACGTGCATCAGGGCGGGGGTGAACCGTAATCCCTTGCGCGCCAGCGGTAAGGCAAATTTGCGCGGCTTTCACGACACTTGGAATCCCCAAATGGCGGGTGTTACGTAGCAGCGCTACTTTGTTGACGTTTATGGAAAGGGCGCAATGATGAGTCGGCGTTGTCATAGTGATTGGTTTTCTTTTAATAAGGCAAGTAGTGCAGGGTGTTAAAAAGCGGGCTGAGGCGTCTTGCTAAGAAATAGGCCAAGCTCTTTGGCTTTTGTAAGGATGCAAGAGGGAGATTCTGCCTCAAGCTCGCTCAAAGAGCCATAGCCCCAGAGCACACCGCAAGCATTTAAACCATTGATATGTGAAGACTGCACGATCGCCGATCATGAGTGTTTGCAGAGTAATGGCTTGGCTGGCGGGGTTTTGATTAAAACTCAATTTTTAAAGAGTGTCTTTCATATAAACCAGCTCCCAAATATGCCCATCTAAATCCTGAAAGCCATGCGCGTACATAAATCCGTGATCTTGCGGATCATTATAAATTGTTCCACCAACAGCTACTGCTTTGGTGACCATCTCGTCCACTTCCTTTTGGCTGTCGCACGATAGGCAAAGCAGCATTTCGGTATGGGTATGCGCATTGCAAATCGTCTTGGGCGTAAAGGTTTGAAATCTTACTTCATCTAATAACATGACGAAAATGTCATCAGACACAATCATACCGCTGCCGCTGCTGTCAGAAAACTGAGGGTTAAAACTAAAGCCAAGCGCTTTGAAAAATACAAGGGATGCTGCTAGGTTTTTAACTGGGATATTTACAAAAATCTTGCGGCTCATGGTTTGGCCCTCGGTCTAATTGAAAAGATCTTGCAGCGTTGATGGGGATTGCCCAATCCAGTGTAGAGAGCAGGCACTCAAATCGCTACTCAGTGATGATTTTTATTGAGGGCAGGCATACTGATATTTAATCTGTTTGCCTGACTCTGCCGCTTGCTCAACAACATTATAAATATTGTAGGGCGGGTGAAACCCGCGTATTTATTTGGTATCGCTCGCGGGTTTCACCCGCCCTACAAATTCAAAAACTAAATCGCTCACTCAAGAAATTCATCTACGCAGAGTCCAGTAAGCAAGAATCATAATTAGGTCTGTTTAACTCATTGGCTCCACCGATTGTGCTCGATTACTTGGTGCAGAATAAGGCACAGGCTAGTATTCAATTAATCGGTTTATTTTGCCATTTTCAATTGGCAATGAGGCGCTTTATAGTAAATATCCATAAAAAATTTAACTTCTTTTAATAATTGAAATCCAGATTTCAATCTCACCTATGCCCGCATTCCAATCAAAAGACGCATCATAAACTTCAAAATCAGGCTGATGTGCAGATTGATAATCGGAGTTGGCTAGCCATTCATTGCAAATCGCCAACCACGTTGCGCCGAGGCTTAAGGCAGAGCCGCGATGCAAAAACACGGCGTATTGTTGGCTGGCGATACGCATTCGCCCTAGATTGCTTGGTAAACCTTGCAAAGACGCCACTTCAATGGCGCACATGTATTCAAAGCCATGCGCCGGATCATGGCCACACATTACGCCATAAACGAAGGATCCTTGCTGACCAAGGGTGGGTAAAAGCGAGTGAAACTGCCGCCATTGCTCAGGCTGGCTTTGGCTTGATTCAGCAAAACCATGTTGTTGTCTTAAGCCCCCCAGCAACATGGGCTTGCCCTGTTCAAATCGAATGGCTTGAATACTCATCGGTTTTTTCTCGAAGATTAAGTAAACCACTGCTGTAATTTTTGCGCAGTCCGCACTTTAATATCTGCCGTGATATACATGGAAACCATGCCAATTGCAGCGGCGAGTGCGCCTAGATCATCACTAAAACCCGCCACAGGAATCACGTCCGGAATGGCATCCAGTGGCAGAATAAAATATGCAAGTGCACCAAAAATAATGGCTTTTGCCCATGCAGGGGTTTCAGGGCGCTGAGCTGCGTAATAAAGCCAAAGTGCTTTCTCAATGACTTCCTTGCCTGCTTTTAGAGCGAAGGACTTGAGCTTTTGCCAAAAGTCGTCGTCAGAGTAGTTGCCTGCTGTGGTCATGATGTTGGCCTGTAAGTGGGGTAAGGGTGTAGCTTTGCCATTTTTCAATGGCGTCTGAGAAACGGGCAAAGCCAATTTCGCAAATAAAATCTTTGCCAGCACGTATGGCTTGATTATGGACCTTATCTTGCATCCATAATTCGCAAAAATGCACAATTAAATCAATGTCGGCCTGCGCAATAACGGCCATATCCAGATTGATAAGGCGCTTAAATTGCACTTCATCAAAGCCATCAGGAAGTACCCAGCCCTCCTGGCTATTGCCGCGCGGTTGAATCAAGGGATTCAATCGAACAAGGCCAGAGTCGATAATAGGGCATTCATCCATCGCTAATGGTAAACGCCCACCCATTAATAAATGAGCCAGAAAGGTGTGTGAATCAGGCGGATCGGCCAAAATAGTGGCAGCTACTTTTTTAATATCGTTTTGAATGGATGATATTTGTGGTTCTTTAAATAGCGTGCTCGATTCATTGTTTTTTCGGGTGTTTAGCAATGGCAGCATGGCACTGCCCGTGCCGATGCTTAAAATAGCAATTTGATCTTTTTTCCAATTAGCAGCAATCGCTTCGGCTGCCGCGGCTAATACGGGGTTGTTATAACCTGTTAAGCCGCCATCCCAATATTGCCCACCCGCTATTTGAGCAGGTTGGTCAAAAAATTGAATGGGCGCATTGCTGGATGCATGCACGGCATCGATCAGCGATATATCGACATAGGGTGAGGTCACTGAGCCAGCAAGGCTTGGCCATGAGCGAAAGAATTTGGCGCGATCCCTGTCATAATCGTAGCTTACAAACATAAATAAAATGGGCTGGTTGTTTTTGCCCATGATTTGAATATCACGCATCCATTTAGAGCCGTACTGCGTAAATGCAGCGATTAATGCTTGATATTTTTTTGCGGTAGAAAACCGTGGCAAGGGAAAAAACAAACTCGAAGGGTTTAATTTCTTATACCAAGGTAATTCGCTAAATATGGTTCGCCGCTGTGACTCGCTGGTAAAGAGGGCGAGTATCTCTGCCAAGGTGAAATCTTCAATCAACGCTGCCGCTACAATGCTGCCGCCCGAATTAGCGGCAACTAAATCAAAGTGCTTTAAAACAGCGTGCCCACGGGTATTGGCACCATAAAGTTTAATCAGTGTTTTAACTTGAATGAGCGCCCATGCACCGCCGCCATCTAAAGATAAAATATGGTGTTTCATGATGTGTAAAGTTCCATAGGGCTATCGTTTTTATTGACGCCGCCAGCGAGACTGTTTCTTCGGGGCATTCGCTGATTTCTGTTTACGCCTCGGCCAGTCGCAGCCATTGCAGCAGCTTAGGCAATCACACGCATCGCTAAAGCTGCTAAAGCTGATATTGCCGGGGAGGTCGCAATCGCAATCCCCTCTTTGCGCGATGGGCGGGCGACGTTGCAGAGGAGCATGCCGCCGATAAACTTGCCCGCAACGGGCCATACGCTGCCTAAGCACCGCAAGGCCTGTAAATGCACCATGCCTGCGAATCGCACGAAAACCCAGTGTGGAGCAGCTGGCTCTACCCGTATGGACGTGATAGGCGCAGCAAAAGCCCTTGTAGGGGGATATATATTTTTTATATATTTGAATGAATAGCATCAGAATAAAACGCAAGGCAAAGCATCCGGTGGGGTATTGATGATCAATCAAAGATTGCGCTTGGATTAAATCTATTTACTTAAGGCTATTTTGATGTGCTTCTAATAGGTAAGTACTTAAATACTTTGCTTCTATGTCTGTTGCTTCCTGAATTTTGATATGACGACGGACTTTTCCTTTGCCTTCCAATACTTGATGGGGGTCTTGCAGATCACAGCCCCGGCTAAATTCAAGGCTAATATGGCGGGTATACACAAACACGCCGCAAAACGGAGTGGCATCCGCAAAAATTAAGCCGCCATACATGACGCGCTCACTGGCATGGGGGATAAGAGAATAAATCAGCGCACGAATGGATTGCACCACCGTATGCAGCTCAGGATTGTTTAGGCAAATATCACGGAGTAGCTGCTCTATTTTCTCATCGCTCATGATGGCCTTCTTTATAAAAAAGATGAAATCGTGCGGTTATTTACAATTTCCTGACCATGTCTCTTGCTCAATCATCTATATGTAAATCGATTTCTTGAGAGTGGTTGGTGCTCGATTTTTGAATTTGTAGGGCGGGTGAAACCCGCCGTTTTTCATATTTCATTGCAAAGCTCGGCGGGTTTCACCCGCCCTACGATATTTATAATGAGTTTGAATAAGAGGCATAATTAGGTGCAATTTTAAACAGTTTCTTGTCGCTGATTTTATGTTGCCATGCCAACTTGCTTTCATCAAGATTAATTTTTCGGGGGTAGATAACTAGGATTGAATTCGCGGCCCCAACGAATAATGCAATGCCGAGATTGCATCTATCGCGTTTATAATTCCGATATGGCATATTTAAAAGAGAACAAAATGAGTAATGAACTAAAAATTGAAGATATACAGCTGGGTGAGGGCAAAGAAGCCGTAAGAGGCGCTTTGATTACCACTCAATACCGAGGCTTTCTGGAGGATGGTACGCAATTTGATTCTTCCTATGATAGAGGTGTGCCGTTTCAGTGCGTGATTGGCACGGGGCGCGTGATTAAGGGGTGGGATCAGGGTTTGATGGGCATGAAGGTGGGCGGTAAGCGTAAGCTTTGGGTGCCTGCGCATCTAGCCTATGGCGAGCGGCAAATTGGCGAGCATATTAAACCCCATTCTAATTTAATTTTTGAATTGGAATTACTAGAAGTGCTGACGCGTGATGAGTAACGCGTCTTAAAAGCGGCCCCGCACGCAATAGGCGGGGCGCTAATCTTTATAAGGATTTGCCGTCGTAGTGATGCACAGGAATGGCAGCAAGATCGATCTCTTCTAGGCAGCGCAAATTAACCGCCACCACAGAATTGCCCTGCGGGTCTGTGCCTTCGCCAAAGGGGTGAATGCCGCAGTTCGGGCAAAAATGGTGTTTAATCAGGTGCCTATTAAAAGTGTAAGTGCTGAGGGCTTCCCTTGGCGTATGAAGGGTGAATTGATCGCCGGGCACAAACCACAATAAAGAGCCTTTGCGCGAGCAGATCGAGCAATTGCAAGCGAGAGCGCTGCCAATTTCACCTTCCGCACTGAACGCAAGCTGGCCACAGTGACAACTGCCTTTATAAATCATCAAACTTCTCCTTAACGTCTTAGGGCCATACATTTCGGGGTAGTCAATTCAAAATAGCATTTGCATCATAAAATGCAGATCTGTGCGGCCTAGTTTGGCTGTCTTTTTAATTAAAGCGCCCCAAGCCTATTCCATCAAAGCCACTGATTTAATCTGTGCCCACACCAGCAGGCCGGGGCGGATATTGAGCATGGCTGCCGATTTTTTAGTCAGCCTTGCCAGAATGATGTCCCCGCCCACTTTTACCCTGACCAGCACAAGGCCGGGGTGTTCATCATCGGCAAGGGCATCAACACAGCCCGGCAAGATATTCTGGATGCTGCTTTGGCCCGGAGGCTCAATGGCTAAGCTGACGTCTCTGGCGAGCACCCGTACCCGCAGCTTACGGCCAGGTGGCAGTCCCTGATCTCTGGCCCACAGGCTGCCACCTGAAAAAGCGACTCTGGCCAAATGCCATTCCGCGTCCAGCTCCGCCACGCAAACATCCAGAATGGCACCGGCATCTTCACCTAAGTGAATCGGCAGATCGAGGCGGGTGAGCGTCTCGGCCAGCGGGCCAGTTGCCAGTACACGGCCGTTTTCCATCACCACCAAATGATCGGCGAGCCGGGCGACTTCGTCGGGGGAGTGGCTGATATACAGCACAGGGATGCGCAGCTCTTCGTGCAAGCGTTCTAGATAGGGCAGGATTTCTTGCTTGCGTTTTACATCAAGTGCGGCCAGTGGCTCATCCATCAGTAAGATATCTGGGCTGAGCGCAAGGGCGCGTGCAATGCCTACCCGGCTGCGCTCGCCGCCTGAGAGTCGCTCGGGTTTGCGCTCCAGTAGATGAGCAATACCGAGTAGCTCGATGGCTTGCTCTAAGTTGACTTGCTGCTTAGCAGGGATGCGCTTTAGCCCGTAGCGCAGATTACCCAATACGCTGAGATGCGCAAAGAGGCTGGCTTCCTGAAACACATAGCCCAGCGCACGTTTGTGCGTAGCTAAAAAATGGTGATCGTCTTGCCAGACTTCACCATTGACGATGAGCTGGCCCGTGGCGCGCTCCAGCCCAGCAATACAACGTAGTAAGGTAGTTTTACCCGAGCCAGAAGTCCCGAAAAGGGCGGTGATACCGTGGCTCGGTAAATCTAAATCGACATCCAGCTGAAAGTTTGGCCAATCTAACTTGAGGCGCGCCTGAATGCCTGTCATTTCGCGCCCCTACTCGGTCGCCAGAGATACATCGCCAGCAACACAAAAAAGGAAAATGCCAGCATGACGGCAGAAAGCCGGTGTGCTTGCAGATAATCCATTGCTTCTACATGATCATAAATCTGCACCGAAACCACACGGCTGACGCCGGGGATATTGCCGCCTATCATCAGCACGACGCCAAATTCACCCACGGTATGGGCAAAAGTCAGAATGCCTGCGGTCATAAAACCGGGCAGGGACAAGGGGACGGCAACGGTAAAGAAAGCATCAAGTGGGGACGCGCGTAAGGTGGCGGCGACTTCCATTGGGCGTTCCCCCACGGCCTCAAAAGCGGTTTGAAGTGGTTGCACCATAAAGGGCAGGGAATAAAACACCGAAGCAATCACCAGCCCCCAAAAGGTAAACGGTAGCAGCCCAAGGCCAAGCGCTTGAGTGAGCTGCCCAACTGGCCCCTGCGGCCCCATCGCTAGTAGCAGATAAAAGCCCAGTACCGATGGCGGTAAAACCAGCGGTAGCGCCACGACGGCCGCCACCGGCCCTTTCCACCATTTCTTGCTGCGCGCCAGCCACCACGCAATGGGCGTGCCGATGATCAGCAAGATCAAGGTCACCATGCCCGCCAGCCTTAGCGTAAGCCAGATGGCTTGCAAATCACTCTCTGTTAAAAGCATTCAACTGTTCTCGATCGACTTAGGGATGGTTGTCGTAGGGCGGGTGAAACCCGCCACAACAAGGTCGAATATCAAATCGTATACCCAGAAGCATTAATGATTGCTTTGGCAGAGGGTGATTGTAAAAATTTAAACAGTGCTTCAGCCGCAGGCTTGCCTTTGCCCTTGTTGAGCAAAACAGCATCTTGCCGAATCGCAGAGTACAAAGACGGAGGCACGATCCATGCGGATCCGCTTTTAAGTTTGCCTGCTTCAAACGCTTGCGACATTGCAATAAAGCCCAGCTCAGCATTGCCGGTGGCAATAAACTGATGGGTTTGGGCGATATTTTCGCCGGTTACAAATTTAGGCGCTAAGAGATCAAAAACACCCAAGGTTTTTAATGTTTCGCTTGCGGCTAAGCCATAGGGGGCAAGCTTGGGATTGGCAATGGCGAGGTGAGCAAAACTACCTTTTTTGAGGATCTCACCCTTATCGTCAACATAATTGGCTTTTTCACTCCACAGCACTAATTTGCCGATGGCGTAGGTGAAACGATTCGTGGCCAAGCCTTCTTTTTCCAGCTTGGCAGGCGTTTCATCATCGGCGGCAAGTAAAACCTCAAAAGGTGCGCCATTTTTAATCTGCGCATAAAACTTGCCTGTTGCGCCGCTGGACACCCGTAATTGATGACCACTACTTTGCTCAAATAGCGCAGCAATCTTTTGCATTGGCCCTGCAAAGTTAGCCGCAACAGCCACTTGAACTTCATCGGCAAAGGAAGGAAGAGAAATGCAGGCCATCGCGGCCGCAATAAAATGCTTGGCAGTCATTAAAACTCCTATTAGAGAGGCGGCTGGTTTGCATGGGAAAAGCCAGTTTGCTGACTGATAGCTTAATGCTTTTAGTGGCGAGTGTGTTGGTGCGAAAGGGGTAGGCAAAGTAAAAGCAGACTCTTTTTATTGATGAGTATTGTTCCAGTCACTGAATAAAAGCCCATACAGTGCCGTATCTGATACCACGCCATCTACAATCCAGCGTTCACGCAAATAGCCTTCGCGGCTAAAGCCAAGACGCTCCAGACTTTTAGCGGAAGCGAGATTTCTAGGGTCGATATCGGCCTCTACGCGGTTTAATTTTAATTCTGAAAAACCAAAATCAAGTAGAGCACTAAGGGCTTCGTGCATGTAGCCCACTCCCCAAGCAGAGGAGGCCATTCCGTAGCCAATTTCTGCACGGCAGCATTGCTCGTTTAGATCAAAAAGCGAGGTTGTACCTATTAAAACATGGTCTTCCACTCGCTCAATACCTAGGCGAATATATTCCCCTGCAGCCATTGCTTTTAAATCACGGGCAATCAGCGCGTGAGCAATATCAATAGAGTCCCAAGGCGGTGTGCTCCAGTATTGCATGACTTTTTCATCAGAAAAAATAGCCAGCAGGGCCACCGCATCCGATTCTTGTAACGGACGAAGTAATAAGCGTGATGTTTGCAATTCCACTTGTTCGAAAATAGCCATACGGCATAATTCCTTAAATAAGATAAAGGCCGCAATATTTTTAAGATGCAAAACAGATGTAATGCCTATCAATCTAGTCTTAAGCAGCCTTATTGCGTAAACGCAGCAGGCTAAGACCCAGCACAACAAATAAACCACCTGATACATAATTAAACAGCTGCATACGGCGAGGGTTGGCAAACTGGCTTTTTAAGCTACGGGCCAGTAGCACATAAAAAGCATGTGATATTAGGGCGCAAGCTGCAAAAGTGGTGGTTAGTACGGTGAATTGCGTGAGGACAGGCGCATCCTGTTTAATAAATTGCGGAAACAGCGCCGCAAAAAACAGAATAGCCTTAGGATTAGTCAACGCAACAGTTAAGCCCTGGCAGAATAAACGCCAGCCTGACAGCGAGCTTGCCTGGCTTTGGGTGTCAGAAAAAAGACTGGCCTTGCTACGCCATTGCTTAATCCCTAAATAAATCAAATACGCTGCACCGCTTAGCTTTAATGCGGTAAAGGCGATGGCAGATGTAGCCAGCACGACGCCCATGCCTGCCATGGTTACACCAGAAACAATAAACAAGCCCACCATATTGCCAATCGAGCTAATCATGCTGCGCCATGGCCCGATAGTGAGTGAATTGGAAATCGCCAATAGTACGCCGGGGCCGGGTGTAAAAGTAACCACCAGCGCCACACTGCAAAAAACAAACCAATTAGATAAATGCATTTTTAGTTCCTGATGAATTATAGATGACTATGTCATTGCCGCGCCAATAGCTTGCCTAATTGGAATCCCTTCGGCATTAAAATCTGCCAGACAAAATACATTAATCCCAAAATAATCAGGTGTAACACGCTTACGATGAAATGGGTAAATGCCACATATCTTGCAGAAGAAATGATGAGCCGTGTGCGTGTGAAATTGATATTCACTTAAAAATTCATTGCCCTTTAATAGCTTGAATGCTGTTTCATGCACTTTAACCATCAGCGCATTTTTGCGATAGCAAATCGAGCAATCACACCGCGTAAGCTCTGGAAAATCCGTTTCAACTTCAAATTGAACGGCACCACAGTGACAACTGCCTTGATATTTTTTTAGTGGGCGATAAGCCATAAACGGCCTTTGAATAAGCGTTAAGTGGGGGGGTATGGATATTTACTCGCCAATGCATCAGCCACTGAGTCTCTATGCGATACAAACACTTCTATGGTTGAGGCATTTATCGTGAGAGAGGGTAATGCTTAATCCTGCAAGGGCCTCTGTCTTTGCAAATGCCATCCAGATACTGATAGCGCATCTTAATAAGCGCACCACTTTTTGGCCAATACTTTTTAGGTAGCTCATTCTGAAAGTCAGCTGTTTCAGGCCTAAAAATAATTTGCTCACCAATTAAGGGGCATTCAGCATTTGATTTATCAAGCCGCTTTAATACACTCACATCCATTTGCCGATCGGCTTTCTTATGTGAATTAACACGAACTTCCATATCGCATATTTGCCAACTGGTCGCATGAGCAGCGCTTGTAAGCAGAGGGGGGAGAAACAAGATGAGAAATAGATTTCGCATAAGAAGCCATAAAATAAGCGAGGGATGACATTAATCTCTTTATGTCAAAGCGGTAAGTGTGGGGCTTTCGCTCCCACACTAAGAATTCTTTAATTAAAATTATTTTTGTCCGCAAGCGGGTATTTTGTCATTTTCTGTTAAAGCATTCAGCTGCTTCCAGCTCGCCCTAGGGCACGCAGCAAGCTTCTTTTTAGGCATGCACACGATGCGATAGCTATCGATTTCTTTTTCTTGTAAACATTTTTTAAAATCTTTAATTTCAAGATACTTTGGTGGCAGTGCGGCAAAACTATTGGCCGAGATGCCAGTGATGAATGCAATAGCCATACTTAGCTTACGCATATTGGTTTTCATATCTAGACCTTTAATGAAAAGTTTTAAATATTTACTTGTACGCCAATGGTGGCGGTGCTTGTAGCATAGAAAAAAATAAAGAATATAAAATGCCGCAGCACTCGATACGTAAAAATTGTTTGGATCAGCCCTGATTATTGTTTGCCGCAATACGGCTATTCCATTGATTTACTCGCCTCACATAGGCGCTTAGAAAATGTGCTGTTTTGGATAAGCTTACCTTCAGTAATTGACGTAGAGGCAGATGATGCAATTCCTATGTTCTGCGTGCCCATACCATGAATTACTCCAAATTTTCCCGATACCTCAACAGTAAAAGCATAAGCCCCATTTAACCCAGCAGCTGAAATAGACTTACGCAAACGCTCTGCCGCTACGGCATTGCCGAGAAGTGCTTGACGAAAATCGTTTGGGTCTAAGGATTTTGGTAATTTCTCGATATACGCAGTTTCAATACCACTGATTTCTACAAAACTTTCATGCCAGCAAGGGTGTTCAATGCCGCTTGCACGAAGCGATTTAAAGCTTGCCTTGCCTACACCGCTGGAAAAATCAAAAAATGCAACGGTCAGTGGGTTATCGCCTGACAAAGCAGTGTGGCTATAGCATAGCAAGGTGATAAAAAAGAATGAGAATATTTTGTTCATAAGGGGAGCAATATTAGTTTGTTCTGGATAAAAAAATTAATCGCAGACGTATAAGAGGTTAATTTATTAAGAAGTAGATAAGTCAATACTATTGATTACGCCCCTCTGTAATATGCCAAGCAAAACAACTGGCAAGTTTTTTAGGTATGCCGAGGGCTTCTTTTTTTAACCAGTTTTCAATTCTACTGCCTTCGTCATTTGTTGCCGACCCTGCCCAACTAGTCAAATATCCATAACTTTTATTTGGCGCAGATCTATAAACCAAAAAAATCTCATCTGTTATGTGAGTGTTTACATAGATGATATACCACTTTTTAAAATGAATAACCTCAAGAATATCAGCGCCATCAGTGAATAGGGTTTGATTTAGTGATGGCCCTAGTTGCTGGTTGAGGTGCACATTAATAGCCTTAGCAAAAATAGCCTTCTTTTCTTCCGAAATGGGTTGTATCATTTTGGCACAAGGAGTGGCAAATGCAGAACACGATACGCAGGCAAAAAGAGTAACGATAAGATTTATTTGCAAACGGTTTACTTTGTGTGCCATAGCCCTTATTAGAAGTTTAGGCATGAATATAACCCTTATCACCCCAGCTTTTTCTATTTATGACAAGCACTACAGTATTCCAAGATTTCCCTTTAAAAAACTGATCGCTCACACGCTCAGCTTCTATATGCATATCAAGTGATACACAAAGGCGGATTGCGGCTTTGTTGTTCGCAATTGTTTCTGCGTAGATTCGTTGTACATTTAATTGTCTAAATCCAAAATCAATGATTGCCTGTGCGGCTTGCTTTGCTGCCCCTGTGCCGTGCCAGTACCTTCCTAATTCACAGCCTATGGATGCATTATTGCCATGTTCTTCAAGGCGAATACCACAAGAGCCCATTAGCTCGCCTGAGTGAGAGACAATGGCGAGTTGGAATTTGCTTCTTGGCTGCTCTTTTGCCTGTTGAATAAATAAATTTAACAGGAATTCAGATTTCTCAGGTAAGGAATCTTCTTCGCTATAAAAGCGCTGAAATTTCTCATCGTTGCGTAAATTTTTATAGGCATTTAAATCAGCAGATGTAAAATCTCTTAGCAACAGCATTGGGGTTGAAATTGGCAACATTGCTTAATCCCATCAATAAAAAACTTAAGCAGTACTTTAAAGCAATGCTTCAGCATTAAGACCTAGCCTAAACAGCAACGCCTCTTGATTATCCGCCTCTGGGCCAGCATTAAATTGCCGCAAAAGCATCGCTCCTGCCTTTTCTGCGGTATGGCGCGATGCTACATTATCAACGCCCATGGCGATATCAATCCAGCTTAAGCCGTGGCTTATGGCCAAAGGCACGAGTTGCAAAATGGCTTGTGACGCATAATTGCCCCCGCGCTTCCACGGAACCACCACATAGCCAAGATGCCCCAAGCAATAAGCAGGCAATTCCGAAGTCCCTTTTTGCCAACGCAAACTTAAATCCCCCGCAAACTCCCCATCAGAAATCCAATACCTAGCCCGAGGTAGACGTGGCACTTTACTGCCATCATTAAGCTCTACAAACGGGCCACTACCGTTTAAGTCTGACAGCGAGGTGAGAAATGCGTCTGCGTCTTGGTGGATGCGGGCCAATTGTGCCGCCGCGCCAGCAGGATCTTGATCATTATCACGGGTCCAGTTTCGCTCTAGTGCGGCGATATAGCTGGGTAGAAGGGCTAGGTTTGGAGTGACGAGTGTAATGGGCATGGTGGTTGTTAAGTTTTGTATAAAAAAAATGGGGTAGCGCTATTATTTAATACCAAGTAGCCACTTAACTTATATCCGTAATTTTTAAAATAAGCCCATCTTTAAATTCAAAATCAGTACGTCCAGATAGCTCAAGTACTTGGTCTTTTTTTAAGCCGTTTGGCAAATCACGGGCAATAATGGCGCGAAACGCGATGGTTACGGCGGCATGTGTTTCCGTGTATTCAAAAGATAAAATCTCCTGATGCCGCTCAGAGAATAAAGAAATAGATTGCTCTGCAAGTGCTCGTAATTCAGTAGCGCCAATGGCAGTGGCATTAACAACGCCTCCTGATATATTTTTAAACTCAATATCGGAGTGCACCGTCAGCAGCATGGCCGGAATATCCATACGATTATACGCGCTGATATATCGATCGAGCAGGGCGCGCGTTTCAGTAGCATTCATTTAAATCTCCCGAAGCAATTTTTATTTAAGCCTTAGCGTTGAGCTGCACAATAAAAACGAGCGTTTTCTAAGCATGCTAAAGCATGATGACTTAATTGGCCGGTGGTTTTAGTTGCGATGGCTTACCGATAAGCACGAGCAGCACACTCTACTTTATCTATTTTCATGGCTTGCGTCATTCAAAAGAAAGCTCTGCGTCATAATTTATCGGCTAATGACGCGCAACAATATACAATAAAGAACAATCGTTCCATTCACTACAGAGGGGTAATCATGAGGCAAAGGCTTAATTTAATTTTGCTTGGGGTAAGCGACATTGCTAAATCCACAGCCTTTTATGAAGCACTCGGCTGGCCTAAGGCTGAATCGAGCCATGCGGAATTTGTGAAGTTTGATTTGGGTGGCGTGGTGTTGGCGATTCAATCTCGTGAAGCTTTTGCCAAAGATGCCAACTTTGCCACGGCGGAAGGGAGTGGCTTTTCAGGTGTGGCATTAGCCTATATCGCCCGCAGCCCTGAAGACGTACCGCGAGTGCTAGACAAAGCCGCCAATCTGGGTGCAACGATCATAAAGCCAGCCACGAAGAACGCATGGGGTATAGCAGGCTATTTCCGTGACTTAGACGGGCATTTATTTGAAGTAATTTATGAAGATGGCTGGGTTTTTGATGCGAGTGATGATTTGGTAGTTTAGCCAGAAAGGGCCTATCACTAATTAGGAGCGGCTAGTGGTAGCTCTGCCGCTGGTGATACACCCTCAGCAGGTATACAACCTCATTTACCATATCAACCCGATACAACAGCAAAAACGGGAAGCCCCGTACCACATAGCGACGGCGTGTTTCATCTATCAGTTGAAAGGCCGTCGGGATTGATTCAATCAGCTTAAAACCGTGCATCAACTCAGCAAGGAATCGCTCGGTAAGCTCAGGGGCTTGTTGTTGATACTGTACGGCGTGGCTCTGCATATCCGATAAAGCCTGCTGAGTTAACTCAAGCCGCACGGTTTAAGACCTGTCGAGTGAGTGCGATTGCCTCATTGGCTGAATAGGTCGGCTCATTGTTTAGTGACCACTCACCAATGGCCAGAGCCTCTTGTAATCGCGTTTGCTCTTGCACATAGTCGGTAAGTACCCGACGGGCTAGGGCGTCCGGGGTATCACCTTGCTGTATGGCTAGGCCATCAAGCGCTACTTGTAAGTCTGTCGGCAAGTGAAGGTTCATTGCTGGCCCCTTTAGAATCTGTTTATTTTACATCTAAAAATTTGCGTAAGTCGTTTTTCATTATTAATAGGTTACTTATGTTTCTGCTTCGTCTTATTGGCTTTTACAAAGATATTTATTTCCCGTCGGATTGGCTCACCTTTTCTTGCCCTTAGTTGAGTGTGGCCAGTGCAGAGGGGTATTGACTAGTCCAACAAGCAAAAACCCCGCACAAGCAATCACCTATGCGGGGTTTTGTTCGTTCAAGCAAAAAACTAAATCTTACTCAGGGCGCATCTGCGGGAAAAGAATAACGTCGCGAATGCTTGGCGAATCAGTCAGCAACATCACTAAGCGATCGATACCAATGCCGCAGCCACCGGTTGGGGGCATACCGGATTCCAGGGTGCGGATGTAGTCTGCATCAAAGTGCATCGCTTCATCGTCCCCAGCGTCTTTTTGCTCGACTTGGGCCATAAAGCGTTCGGCTTGGTCTTCTGGGTCGTTCAGCTCTGAGTAACCATTGGCATGTTCACGGCCAACCATAAATAGCTCGAAGCGCTCGGTAATGCCGGGTTTGCTGTCGTTGGCACGGGCCAGTGGGGAGACTTCGGCCGGGTAGTCGATAATAAAGGTTGGCTCCCACAGCTTGGCTTCGGTGTTTTCTTCAAACAGGGCCAGTTGCAATGCGCCAACGCCTGCGGTTGGCATTGGCTTGCCACCTAAACGAACCACTTCTGCCGCCAAGAAAGCTTGGTCATTCAGTTGCTCGTCGGTGTATTCTGGGTTGTAAGCTTTGATCGAGCCTGCGATGGTGTAGCGGGCAAAGGGCTTGGATAGATCGACTTCTTTACCTTGGTAGGTAATGACCGTGCTGCCCGTCGCAAGCTGGGCGCAAGCGCGGATGATGCCTTCGGACATTTCCATCATGCGTTGGTAGTCAGAATACGCTTCATAGAATTCGATCATGGTGAATTCTGGGTTGTGGCGTGTGCTCATGCCTTCGTTGCGGAAAGAGCGGTTGATTTCAAACACGCGCTCCATGCCGCCAACGATCAGGCGTTTGAGGTAAAGCTCTGGGGCGATGCGCAGATAAAGCGGCATATCCAGTGCATTGTGATGCGTTACAAATGGCTTGGCTGTTGCACCGCCGGGGATGCCATGCATCATCGGGGTTTCAACTTCTAAGTAGCTTTCGCCCACCATGTAATCGCGGATGCACTGAACGATTTTAGAGCGCTTGATGAAAGTGGCGCGGCTTAAATCGTTAGTAATCAAATCCAGATGACGCTGACGATAAATCTGCTCTTGGTCTGCAAGGCCATGGTGTTTGTCTGGAAGAGGGCGTAAAGATTTTGTCAGTAAACGCAATTCGGTAACTTGGATCGACAGCTCGCCGGTATTGGTTTTCATCAGCATGCCACGGGCAGCAATAATATCGCCCATGTCCCAAGTCTTGAAGCTGTCGTAAATATCTTCGCCAACCTTATCTTTGCTGATAAAAAACTGAATGCGGCCTGTGGAGTCTTGCACAGTAGCGAAGCTTGCCTTGCCCATCACGCGTTTGAGCATCATGCGGCCAGCAACGGCTACGCTCACTTGTGCGGCCTCCATATCGGCTTTTTCAAACTCGCCATACTTGGCTTGCAAATCGCCAGACATGTTTTCCCGCTTAAAATCATTCGGGTAAGCCACGCCAGCCGCGCGTAAGGCAGTCAACTTAGCGCGGCGTTCCGCGATAATTTGGTTTTCATCTTGCTGGATAATTTGTTCTTCGGACATTTAATTTAAACCCCAAGTCTGTAGACACAGAGAGCAGGAAGAACACAGAGCGCACTGAGAAAATCAAAGTGAGGGTCTGCGAATCCCGTCTTTTAGTAATTTGCTATTAAAGTTGATTAATAAGCCGATTTTGCATTGAGTTAATCGCATATAAGTGAGTAACTGGGCTTGATGCAAAGGCAGAAAATTCTCAACCGCTTTAAGCTCAATAATTAATTCTTTATTTACCCAAATATCCATTTTGAAAGCGTTTTCAATATGGATATTTTTATAATCCAATGCCACAAAACACTGCCGCTCGGTTCTTAAGCCGCATAAACGCAATTCATAATCAAGGCACTCTTGTAAGTGCTTTCAAGTAAACCCGGCCCAAGCGATTTATGCACTTCAAGCGCTGCACCAATGACAATTTTGCTCAGCATTTAAAGCACCCCCAAAAGGTCTGTAGTACACATAATCAGCAGGGTTCCTGCCTTTACTCGATTTTCTCTGTGCTCTCACAGATCTCTGTGTCTACAGAAGTTTTTTTGGGGGGGGCTTAAACCCCGTGTTTCAAGCTGGCGGCGATGAAGCCTTCTAGGTCGCCGTCCATCACACCCTTGATATTGCCAACCTCAAAGCTGGTGCGCAGGTCTTTGATGCGGCTTTGGTCGAACACATAAGAGCGAATCTGATGACCCCAGCCGATGTCGGATTTGGTCGCTTCCAGAGATTGCTGTGCTTCCATGCGTTTGCGCAGTTCCAGCTCATACAATTTGGCGCGGAGCATTTTCCATGCCTCGTCACGGTTTTTGTGCTGGGAGCGATCGTTCTGACACTGCACCACGGTATTGGTTGGGATGTGCGTTAAGCGAACAGCAGAGTCGGTTTTGTTAATGTGCTGACCGCCCGCGCCCGAGGCACGGTAGGTGTCAGTACGCACATCAGCCGGATTGATTTCAATCTCGAAACTATCGTCAACTTCTGGGTAAACAAAGACCGAAGCAAACGAAGTATGGCGGCGATTGTTTGAGTCGTACGGCGAGCAACGAACCAAGCGATGAACGCCTGTTTCTGTGCGTAAAAAGCCGTAAGCGTAGTCGCCGGTGAGTTTGATCGTCGCCTGGCTGATGCCCACGATATCGCCGTCTGACTGCTCCATCACTTCAACGGTAAAGCCTTTGCGCTCGCCATAGCGGACATACATGCGTAGCAACATGCCCGCCCAATCTTGCGCCTCAGTGCCGCCAGCGCCCGATTGAATGTCGATAAAGCACGGCATTGGATCCATCGGATGATTAAACATCCGGCGAAATTCCAGCTCTTCTACGCGGGCAGAAATGGCATCCACATCATCAGACACAGCTTGCAAAGTATCGAAGTCGCCTTCTTCCTTGCCCATGCCGAACAAATCTTTGGCGTCGCCAAGGCCTGCGGAGACTTCATCCAGCACCACAACCACGCCTTCAAGTGCTTTCTTTTCTCGGCCTAATTCTTGTGCTTTTTTCTGATCATTCCAGATGTCTGGGTCTTCCGTCAGGCGCACAACTTCTTCAAGTCGATCGCTTTTGCCGGGATAATCTAAGTATTTGCGGAGTTCTTCGCTGCGAGAGACCAAATCTTCAATTCGGTTCTCGATCTGATTAAGCTGTTCTGCTTCCATGCCTGTGGCTTTGTCCCATAAAGGCGGCTTGCAGTCTGCCTGACTTAAGCGATCATTGCGAAGGGAAGTCCGGCTTGAGACACATATCGCGAATTTTTGAGGCGAATAGCGGGCTATTCAACGAAAAAATGCGTGAAATGTGGCCAAATCCGGCTTTTCCGCAGTAGATCAGTCTTAAGCCTGGCAGGCTGCAGACACTAAAGCGCGAAATTATACCGTGAGAGTGGCATTCAAGGGGAGTCTCAGATGGAAAATTGCTAAAAGTACGATTTACTCGGGTAGAGCGCCCTAGCACGCAGTAAGGATTACACAGGCTATAAAGCGCAGATTTTGCATGTTTATGCCGGCCTTATGCCTGCACAGAAATTTGCGGCAGGCTCACTTGAATAGGGCTGGTATTGCCATCGGCGCTGTACACGCTGGGAGTATCGGCGGCTTGTTTGCCTTCCTGCTCTAAAGCGATGGTGGCATTTTTGAGTGCATCGTCCATGCTTTTTAAGGCGTCTTTGTAGAGCGCTTTATCTGTTTTGATTTCTTTCTTGCTGTTTTGTATTTCCAAGGCCAGCAGCAGCTTCGCTTTTTGCATGATCTTTTTGGCTTCATCCAAAAAATCACGATCTTCTGCACTCATGCCGCTTTTTTGCGCGAGTGGGTTTGATGCTTGTTTTTCCTCTTGCCTTTCTTCTTGCTCCTTTACTTGTTGCTCGACTTTTTGTACTGCTTGCTGCGCCTCCTGGCCAGCGTTCTCCACAGCCGGGGCCTCAGTAGGGGCCGTCGCCGTAGTGGTGGCTGTGCCCGCAATGGTTGGCGGTTGAACCGCGCCGCCGCTGACGCCTGCATATTCGGCTACCGCAGCGGCAATTTGCTTGGCTAGCCGTGCTGCGGCCGCCACATTGCTTTTGCCTATGCCTGCAAACTTCAACATGCCTTCCAATTGCCGCTTCAGCATATCTAAGCGGCCCTTTGCCGCGCTTTTACGGCTGGAAACCGGATCGAACTTTGGCATTTTGAATTCAAACGAAGCGCTTTTTGTAGTGTCCTCTTCCGTCGCGCCGTTATTGCTCACACGCTGCCGTGTAAAGTTTTGAATGGTGGCTTGCATTGATTCGGAGGCAATTTTCATGAGGAAAACCTTAAATTTGAAGCAAGCAGTCAGTCTGATTAAAGATATATCGAATAAACCCCACGAATCTTTAATGTTATTTATTATGTGAAAGCTTGTTTAGCGATGCTCGAAGAAGTTATCTAGTAAATTATTTCGTCAGTTTCGTTGAACTCGCCTTTTGCTGTATTTTAAATTGGGCTGGTTTTGTGGGGGGATTACCGAGAAATCACGCATCACGGCAAACGCGCCCGTTTTTATTTGAACGTGGGCTTGGTCAATCTGCTGGAAAAAGAAAAACGCGAAGGCAAAGCTGGCCGAATCGCACAGGCTTTAATGCGGGTAGATGTGGTGATTCTGGATGAGCTGGGCTAGCTACTAGGCAGGCGGTGGCGCATTGCTCTTTCATTTGTTGTCGAAGCTCTACGAGCACACCAGCGTCATCATCATCACGAACCTGAACTTTTCAGAATGGTCGAGCGTATTTGGCAACGCTAAGATGACTATGGCGCTGTTGGGCTGAGCGGTTTTAAGCTGAACATGAAGGCGTAAAAATAGCGGGCGCTGTTTGCTAGACTTATCCACCGTTGCCCAATCAAAAAGCAACGCCCAGCCCTGGGGCAAATTTCAATCTGCGTGAACAATCGAATCCTTAAACAGGAATATCCGTTAGCGTAATTTTAACCACTAGACCACCTTCCACTCGATTGGTTAAGGTTAAGCTACCATTTAGGGAGGTAACGAGTTGCTGTGCAATAGCTAATCCCAGTCCGGTACCGCCTGTCATTCTATTACGTGAATTCTCTACTCGATAAAATGGCTGCATCACAGCATAAAGTTCATCTGGAGGGATACCTGGCCCTTGGTCCTGTACTTGAATAATTATGTACTCGGCTTCTTGTTTCACAACTACTTCTGCACTACCTGCAAACTTCAAGGCGTTATCAATCACATTACTGAGAGTCCTGCGTAGCGCGAGTGGTTTAGTTAGCAATGACCCACTTAACTTGCCGAGGAGCATCACAGGCTGACCCGTATCTTGATAATCGCATACTAAGCTGTCAACAAGTGCATGAGGCTGGACGCGGCAAGTTTTTTCACTGCTACTTTCATTGGTACGAGCATAGGACACACCTTCACGGATCAATAAATTCATTTCCTCCAGATCTTGCAGTAATTTTATTTTGATCCCGTTATCTTCTATTAGCTCTGAACGTAATTTAATGCGGGTAATAGGTGTTTGCAGGTCATGTGAAATAGCCGCGAGGATATGCATTCGCTCCTGTAAATAAGCCGCGATTCGTTCCTGCATTGCATTAAATGCACATGCTGCCTTACGTACTTCTACTGGCCCTTCCTCGGACATTTTAATTGCGATGGAGGTATGTGGGTTCATTGATTCAGCTGCCTGAGTCAGGATAGTTAACGGCCGTACTGCGCTACGTATAGCAAACCAGGCTGTGCACAATAGCAAAATTAACTGACTGACCAATACGACAGGAAACCAAGGAATAAACGGCATGCTTCTCAGGGCCAAATCGATTGTGAGTGGGCTTCCGTCATTAAGGTGCAAATGCATCTGCAAATGGCTTTGGTTGTCAGAAGGGGTACTAAAACGCAAGGCATACAGCTCCCCAAGCGCATTCCTCAAGGACTGTGCAGTATCCTGCAAGCGCTTGTCCGTTAGGTATTCATCCCCCCCGCCTTCTTGTTGTATGTAATGATAGCTCACTCGATTAAGCCGTAATATCCACGCAGGACGCTCATTTGCAGGTAGGCGGTCTAGGATTGCCACCCCTGTAGCCACGTTGTACGTCATGTTACCTTGCATCATTATTTTAGCACTCTGCGCACGCTCGAATAATAGCAAGCTCAGAGTCAATCCGTTTGTCGACAACAGTCCAAACAACAAAATTAGCAGCAAGCGCGAAGCTAACGTTTTTGGCCACCATTGACAAACATACTTCATATTTTAGACTCACGTAACTCTACAGACATAGTGAACACATATCCCTCACTTCTTACGGTCTTAATATAAAACGGCTCCCGTGCATCGTCGTTTAACCGTTGCCTCAATCGACTTACCAATAGATCGATAGAACGTTCAAACAGGTCTGCATCACGCCCTTGTGTCTGATTGAGCAACTGATCACGGGTTAACACATGCTGCGGGTGATCGAGAAACACCCTTAGTAGACGGTACTCTGCACCACTCAATGCAACCATGACCCCGTCACTATCCATCAGGCTACGCGCAGTAGTGTCTAATACCCATACACCAAACGCTAAAAGACGTGCCGGTTCAGTTGTCCGTAAGCTGGGTGGCATCATACGTGTACGGCGTAATACCGTTTTGATGCGCGCGAGTAGTTCACGAGCAACAAACGGCTTCACCAGATAATCATCTGCTCCCATTTCTAAACCAACAATCCGATCAGTATCTTCACTTCTGGCAGTTACCAAAAGTATAGGCGTGGCCTTATGTCTACTGCTTCGCAATTCGCGGCACAGCGTCAGGCCATCATCGCCAGGCATCATGATGTCGAGTACTATCACATCTACGGGAGTTTTCTCCAGAAAGGCCCACATCTGGCGTCCGTCAGCGACTTCGGTAGTTCGGAGTCCATTCTTTTTCAGGTAATCAGCAATCAACCAACGAATTTCACTATCGTCATCTACAATCAAGACATGATCTGTATGTTCCACCGCAGCATCCTTATTTCAGGCTTTAAACAGATAAGTCAGTAGATTCTGTCTCATTAAGGGGAAAAGGTTAAGCAGAAGCCGTGTGATTGTGTTTTAGGCGGCCAAAGATAAAACTGTACTGCAGGGGACAATACGTACCCTGCAGAATGCAGAAATTGCCCCTTGCGTATCCTATGCAAGATGGCCATTGAGACCAGAGTCTCACTTAAATCCCACTGAACCAGTTATAGCCCTGATCTTCCCAATAACCACCGGGATACTCGTTAGTAACAAAAATCGCGCCAATATGTTTGGCATTTTTGAAGCCGAGCTTGGTCGGCATACGCAAACGCAGCGGATAACCATATTCGGGCGGCAAGGGTTTTCCGCCAAAATCTAGCGCCAGAATAGTCTGTGGATGCAGAGCAGTCGCCATATCAATACTAGAATAGTAGCGGTCATCACATTTGAAACCTACATATTTAGCGGTGAGATCGGCCCCAACTTGCTGCAGAAAGGTTTTTAGTGGTACACCACTCCATTGACCGATCGCGCTCCAGCCCTCAATACAGATAAGCCGAGTTATCTGGCTCTCCTGCGGCAAATGCTGTAACTGTTCCAATGTCCACGGAGCCTTCTTTTGCACTAATCCTGAAACCTCCAATCGGTAATTAGGTATATCGACTTCAGGAACATTGAATTCAGGATAATAGGCGTTAAAGCGGAACGGCATATCTATTTGATCTGGACGATATGTCTGTGCCAATTTCTCACCGTTAAACAGCCAGCGCTGCACGCGATCATTCCAGCGCGACATTTCCCACAGAACCTTATCGACCTGATCGCCATCCTGCAAATTACAGCCAGTTAGCATCGATACCGCACCGAGTGTTAACCCGGAACGTAGCAATAAGCGACGCTGAATATTGACCAGTTGTTTACGCTGTTCTGGTTCAATAATGATTCTTGGTGGTTTTGATTGATCACTCATCTGTGCTCTCCTGGATGTGTGCTTTTTTACCGCCGGTAATCATGGCGATAAAGGTTTTAGGCACCAATAGCACCATCAAAACATGGATTACCACAAACAACATCACACCGCTCATAGCAAAGAAATGCACATAACGGGCACTACCGAACCCACCTAAAAGCCAGACCAGACCACTTAGCTGCACCGGTTTCCAGATAGACAATCCGGACAGTACCAATAACGCCCCTAGCAGCAGTACGCTGACATACATCAGTCTTTGAACGGCATTATATTCACCGAGTTTGTGCGGCAAGGTAAACGTAAAAGCCCGTACAGTATCACGCCAGACAGACTTAGATGAAAACGGGAAAAAGCTTCGCTTAAAGTGCCCGCTGAACAAGCCCCACAGCAGGTAAAACAGAGCGTTGACCGCCATTAGCCACATAGTAGCTAAATGCCAAGCAATATTGCCACCTAACCAGCCACCCAGCGTTGTGCTTTGCGGAAAGGTGAAGGGAAAAAGGGGATAGGCATTATAAATACCCCATCCACTCATTATCATGCAGATCATTGCCAGCAGGTTTATCCAGTGGCTCAGGCGGATCTGCCACGGATGAATATTTTGCTTACACCGTGGAATTATTTTCGATAAAGGACGATTCACAAAGCGTCTCCGGCATATTCAATCTATTAGCTCGAATTGCCACGAAAAATATATAAACAGTAAGAAAATAGAAAATACCGCACTATTTTTTCTAAAAACCCTCACAAACAGGTTCACCACTGGTTTACATTGGCGGAGTAATACCGTCTTTGCCAGCAGAAATAGCACGGATAACCGACTGACCTTTATCATCTTTCATGAAGAAGAGAATTACTTTTACGCCAGGCATCAACACACTACGATCGCTGGGAGTAATCAGAACAACTGGCACATCATCTGGGATGATGACCGTTTTTTCTGCATTATTGAATTTGATCGTTAGGGTACGACCATTATTGTTCACTAGCTTGCCAACGGTGCCGTTGGTCATGGTGTTGATTTTACCGTCCGCCGATTCAAACGGGTTGAAACCTTCGCCATTACCGCGAAGACTTGGCGAGAAAACGTGTACTTCCAACGCTTTCAGCGTACCGTCGGCCTGAGGTGCTGCAGCCGTACCGATGAAGCTGTTGGCTTTAATATCAGAAATTTTAGCTTTAGTGATGCTATTAATCTTGGTCTGATTAGTCAGTTTGACATCCAGTTTTTTCCCCTGACGCGTAATTATCTGTACGGAGTTACCATTCACCGACTCTATAGTTCCACGTGTAGGTCTGCTTACGTTGTCTGCTGCGAATGCAGAGCAGCACAAAAAAAGATAACTCAACACGGCACCAGCAAAGCGAGATGACATCGCCATTTTAATTCTCCATATTTTGTAGATTGAGAAAAACGTATCACTATCAGACACGGTTATGTCGTAATAAGGGAAATAGGCTTAATACATCATAATTCGTGTTTTCAAAGGTTTCACCTTATAACTGCAAGATTAAAGGCAGGGAAAGTATTATCTTTCTGCTGCTCGACGAGTTAATTAAAACACTGCAATGTATCGCTGATATGTCGAGTAAAGGCCCGAATGTAACTTAATATTGTTTTCTGCTGGATAATTACATTGATATACAATTTAATGGTTAAGTTAAGAGCCTGAATAGGTTTTGTGGGGGGATTACTAAAGGAAACAACATTAAAAGGGGCTCGTGTTAGGGCGGGGCATTTATGAGGATTACTTGAAGGTCGAGGTACTCATACAGAAGTTCTGAAGTTTTGTAAGGCTGAGCGATTAGAAGAAAATCATTTCCATTCTGTACTTGAGGCTGTAAAAGGCATCGCAGAGCGACTTCGTTGTACCTCCAGCCAATAAAAATGCGGCCCCTCTCAAGGCCGCATTTTTATATCTAAGTACCAAATTTCATTTAATCAAATACACAAATCCCATTAAACATTAAATAAAACCCAATACTCAACCTACAGGCCAAGCCTAAACTAAGCCTCCTTCTTTTTTACACCGCCAAGCGATGACGAATTTCGCGTAAGGCGGCCGACATCATGGCCAAGTCTGGCGCGAGTGTTTTCATTTCTTCAAACATTCTGCGGCAGTGGGCGATGGCTGTTTCTTGACTTTGTAGCCATGATTCAACCCGCACACTTGGCGTAGCACCGGGGCTTAGCTCCAGCGCGGCACTTGTTAAGGCGATGTGGGCGCGTTGTAGATCGTCGCGGCAAGCCAGGCGGGCTAGGGTTTGCCAATGATTAGCGCGTGGCAATTGCTCGATCAAGCCGTGCAACCAATCCAGCTCCAGCGCATCCCCCAAGGCAAAGTGGATCGTTGCTACGGCATCCACATCTGCGGCTTGTTTTCGGGTAAGCAGCGCGATATTAAGCAACTGCGTAGCCCCATCGAGGCAAGCACTTTGTTTGGCCAGAGCGGCAGGCACGCCCGCTGCCAACCAACTTTCAGTGGTTTCTGTTTGTCTGGCCGAGCCTGCATACCATTCAGGCAATTGCGGCAGCAAGGCAGGGATTTTGCCTTTTAGCTCGCGAATCAGCTCTGCGTAATCTGGCAGGGTGTCCTGGTTTTGTAGTAACCAACGTGTGGCATGCTCTAACTGACGACGCTCACGCAGCAGCATGGTGTATTGCATGGTAGCCGGAATACTGTTGTCGAGCGATTCGATGGCAACAAAGCGGGCTTCGCTATCGAGTAGCTCGGTGGCATCGTACCAAGCGCGCACAATCGTGGCTGGGGATAGCTCGGTTTCTTCGGAAAGACGGAAAACAAAGCTAATACCCATGCGGTTGATGGTGCGGTTGGTTAGCTCATTGGCCACAATTTCGCGGCGCAATGGGTGCTCGCCAAGGCGATCACCAAAGCGATCTACCAGCGGCTTAGGGAAGTAAGCGGCGAGTAGGCCATCCCAATCTGGGCTGTCTGGTAAGTCGCTAGCCAGT
Source organism: Iodobacter arcticus (assembly GCF_042664895.1). Classification (NCBI taxonomy): domain Bacteria; kingdom Pseudomonadati; phylum Pseudomonadota; class Betaproteobacteria; order Neisseriales; family Chitinibacteraceae; genus Iodobacter; species Iodobacter arcticus. The sequence goes on along the minus strand of NZ_JBHTBQ010000044.1, from coordinate 102,023 downwards.
AAGTCTTGGTACAGGGCCATTTTTGCGTAGGCCAGTAGTACGGCTAGCTCTGGGCGCTCTAAGCCCCTGCCTTCTTGCTGACGCGCGACGATTTGCGTATCGGTTGGCAAGAATTCAATACGGCGGGATAGGCGGCCATTTTTTTCTAGCGATTGCATAAAGCGCTGATGCACCGGCAGGAGTGACGCAGTTTGCTGGTATTCAAGGCTGATGGCTTCGGTTTGCAGATAGTTGTCCCGCAGCACCAAATGGCCTACTTCATCGGTCATCGATGCCAGCAAGTCATTCCTTTGCTTCATGGTTAAATCGCCACCGGCCATAATGCGGCCCAGCAAAATCTTGATATTTACTTCGTGATCGGAGCAATCTACACCGGCGGAGTTATCAATCGCATCGGTATGCACGCGGCCACCGTGAGCAGCGTATTCGATCCGGCCCAATTGGGTGAAGCCCAAATTGCCGCCTTCTGCAATCACCTTGCAGCGGAACTCCTTACCGTCGATACGCACAGCATCGGTACCGCGATCGTTGGCTTCGGCTGGCGTTTGGGTCGATGCCTTGCCGTATGTACCAATCCCACCGTTGTAGAACAGATCAACCGGTGCTTTTAGCATGGCGCGGATCAGCTCGCTTGGCTCCAGCTCATCGGCTTCTACATCAAGAATCGCTTTTACTTCGGCAGACAATGGAATGGTCTTGGCATTGCGCGGCCAGACACCGCCGCCTGCAGAAATTAGCTCGGCGTTGTAATCAGCCCATGAAGAGCGGGGCAGATCAAACAAGCGCGCGCGCTCTTTAAACGACACGGCAGGATCCGGGTTTGGATCAAGGAAAATATGGCGGTGATCAAACGCGCCCAAGAGCTTGGTGTGCTCGCTGCGCAGCAAGCCATTACCAAACACGTCTCCGGACATGTCCCCGACGCCGATCACGGTAAATTCATCAGTACGGGTGTTAATGCCCAGCTCGCGGAACTGGCGCTCTACCGAAACCCATGCGCCCTTGGCGGTAATGCCCATTTTCTTGTGGTCGTAACCTACCGAGCCGCCTGAAGCAAAGGCATCATCTAGCCAAAAGCCATAATCGCGCGAAATGCCGTTGGCGATATCAGAGAATGTCGCTGTGCCTTTGTCCGCAGCCACCACCAGATAAGGATCATCCTCGTCTAAGCGGCGTACTTGCGATGGGTGTACCACTTGGCCCGCCACCAGATTGTCGGTTAGATCAAGCAGGCCGCGAATAAAGTTTTTGTAGCATTCAATGCCGCGCGCCATTAGCGTTTCACGATCGCTTGGTGGGTTTTTCACCACAAAGCCACCCTTAGAGCCAACCGGCACAATCACAGTGTTCTTTACCATCTGTGCTTTTACAAGGCCCAGCACTTCGGTACGGAAGTCTTCACGGCGATCAGACCAGCGTAAGCCACCGCGAGCCACCTTACCGCCGCGTAAATGCACGCCTTCCATTTCTGGCGAGTAAACAAAGATTTCAAAGAGTGGCACAGGCTGCGGCATATTTGGGATGCGCGCTGATTCTACCTTGAACGATGTATACGATTTGATCTTGCCATCGCCATCAAGCTGGAAGAAATTAGTGCGCACTGTAGCCAGAATCGCGGCCAGCAGGCTAGAGAGGATTTTTTCATCATCTACGCTGGATTGATTAGCGCAAGCTTGGCGAATTTCTTCTGCCAGGATTTCTGCTACGCCCGGTGAATTGGTGACTGGGTCGTGCGACATCACAAACAGCGCCGCAAGCTGGCCGCTGAGTTTGCCGTGACGTAGCAAGCAATCGGCGATAATTTCAACGCCGTACTTCAGGTTTACCTGACGCATATAGCAAGAGTAAGCGCGCAGAATCAACACTTCACGCCAAGCTAGGCCAGCACCTAAGATCAAACGGTTAAAGCTATCGTTTTCGCATGCGCCTTCAAAAATAGCGGCAAATGCGGCAATCAAGCGCTCGCGATCAATGCTGTTTTCCAGCGAGGTGCCTACAGGTAAGCGCAGACCAATATCAATAATCCAAGCGTGTTCGGTTTGATCGAAAGTCAGCGCGTAGGGGCGCTCGTCCAGCACGCGCACGCCAAGGTTTTCTAAGAGTGGCAAGCAATCGGATAACTCAATGGGCTTACCACGGTAAAGCTTCAAGCGCCATAGGGTAGGATCAACCACACTGCCCGGAGAAAGGGTAATGGCGATCTTGTCATTCTTTAAGCTGGCTTCCAGTGCTTCGATATCGTAAACCGCCACGCGGCCCGTGAAATCTGCGCAGTAAGCGGGGGAGAAAGCACGTTGATAGCGCTGATACAGCGCAGCACCCACTTCTTCGCCGCGTACATGGGTTAGCTGATTACGTAAATCATCTTGCCAGCGTTGGGCGGCGCGGGCGATTTCGTCTTCAATTTCTTTAACGTTGTAAACCAGACGCTCGCCAACCGGCAGGTGAATCAGGAAGTGAATGCGAGCCAGCGGGCTGTCAGCCAGCAAGACATTGAATTCAGCCTCGTAGCCACCTAAGCGCTCCATCAGGATTTTTTCGACTTTAACGCGCACTTCGGTGGTGTAGTTATCGCGCGGCACAAACAGCATCACGGATACATAACGGCGATAGAGGTCTTCACGGAAGAAGGTGCGAACGCGGCTGCGCTCGTGCAGGCTAACGACGCCCTGGGCAATCCGGGCTAAATCTTCTATGCCGATTTCTAGCAATTCATCGCGCGGATAAGTGTCGATTACATTCAGCATGGCCTTGCCACGGTAGCCACCTACATCGGCATCGCTGGCGAGCAAGACTGCGTTAATTTTTTTGCGTAGTAATGGAATATTGCGTGGGGGTGTGGTGTAAGCACTGGCAGTGTAAAGACCAAGAATGCGTAATTCACCAATTACTTTACCGCTAGCATCCACTTCACGCAGGCTAACCATATCAAGGTAGGCAGGGCGGTGAATTAAAGAACGGGTATCGGCCTTGGTCATCAAAATCAATGGGTCGGCAGAATAAGCACGCTCTCTTAAATCAAGCGGTAAGGCGGCCCAAGTGTGTGACAGGCCAGACTCGCCAGAATCGCGTAATAAGCCGTGGCCAGAGCCACCCACAAAATGTAAGTTGCCATCTTCTGCAAAGCGGTAATCACGCACGCCCAGGAAAATAAAGTGACCAGCCAACATCCATTCTAAGAATGCGCTGGTTTCACGGACTAAAACAATATCAAGCGGAGGCGGACGATGACGCAGGCCTTCAAGTGCCGCCGTGACGCGATCTGCCATACCTGGCCAATCGGTAACGCAAGCATCCAGCATATCAAGGGCGTTGTTCAGATCGTTTTCGAGTTGAGCCAGTGCGTCGCTCGCGGTGATGCGATCAATTTCAATATGCATCCAAGATTCGGCAGGGCTTTGCTCATCCATACCTTGCCAGTCGCCATTTTCTTGACGGGCAACTTGCAACACAGGGTGAACAACCTGATGAACGCCATAGCCTAATCGCGCAACAGACATGCCAATGGTGTCAACCAGAAACGGGCGATCTGACTGCACGATTTCAATCACGGTATGGCTGCTCTGCCAGCCGTGATCAGGCACGCTTGGATTATAAATGCGTAGTTTGCGCGTGTTCGCCACGCGAGTGCGTGCCATACGCCAATGCGCAAGCACCGCGCCAAACCAATCTTCCGGTGTTTTTTCTATTAAATCGTCTTCGGAGATGTGGGCGAAGTAAGCAGAGAGAAAATCTTGGGTGATCGGCTGGTCACTCGCCGCAGCAAGTTCACCTAGTGCTTTGAGTGTGGACAAAACGGTCATAACAGAAGCTCCGGTTCAGTGTGCCCTGACTCTATACCCACCTTTCAGGCATTGCCAGCTTTGGCACATCATGATTTTCACTAATAGCAAGATTGGAAGAGTAAGAATATTGCAGCCAAGTTGTTGTTGTTAATGAATAAGCCTGACTACATGTTATTTTTAACAATAGGGTAAATTGTAAACTTCCAGAATACTTAATTTGCCCACGCATTTTGTATTTGATGGATTAAATATAAAGCAAGTTATGTTTTATAAGTAAAATCACCTACCCAATGGCTTTTTGTCTAGCAAAAATGAGCCTTACAAACAACCATGCTATAGCGGCTTGATGACCGTTTTTATTTCTGAAAAATAAACGATTGTTTTAAACCACTCTTATCCCTGTGCTTAAAATCCAATCAAGAATAGGCCAAAAAAATTATATCGCTGTTTTGATGCACAGATAACGAGATAAGAGCAGGAAATCGGCGCTGTTTACTACAAAAAAAACAGTACACCACCTATTTTATTGTAAGCTTCATGGCTGGGCTTTTAATTAGTCACTGACATACTAGAAAGGTTTAAAACGTGTCCAGAGCCGAACGCTTATTAGATCTGATGCAAAAATTACGGCTTTATCACTACCCAGTAAGCGGTGCGGTACTGGCCTCTGAGCTGGGTGTTAGCCTGCGCACTCTGTACCGGGACATCGCCAGCTTACAAGCGCAGGGAGCGCAAATCGAAGGGGAAGCGGGGCTAGGCTTTGTCTTAAGGCCGGGTTTTACACTGCCGCCCCTGATGTTTACGATTGAAGAAATCGAAGCACTTGCATTGGGTGCTAAGTGGGTGGCTGATCGTGCCGACTCTAGCTTAGGCGCTGCGGCTAATCATGCCCTGAGTAAAATTGCCGCCGTTTTGCCCGCAGAGCTGCGTTTAGAGCTAGATAGCACCGCATTACTCATCGGGCCAAGCTTGCATCCTGGTGTTGCAGATGAAACGCTGCGCTTGATTAGAGCCGCCATTCGCCAGGAGATAAAACTGGATTTACGTTATCTGGATGCTAAAGAACAAGCATCCAGCCGTGTAATCTGGCCTTGCGCGCTGGCTTTTTTTGATCAGATACGCGTGGTGGTGGCGTGGTGCGAATCACGGCAGGCGTTTCGCCACTTTCGGGTGGATAGAATTCAGTCAGTGGTTTGCCTTGATGTGTGCTACCCAAAACGACGTCAGGCTTTGCTTAAAGCATGGCGCGAAGCCGAGGGGATTCCTGCCCGAAATCGCTAGGGTGCGATTTAAAGTAGGCCCCGAGTCGATTGACTGCTGACAGAAACTGACACTCGCATAGCGCAAGATATGGGCTCTCAAGTCATAGAAAAAACCCAAGGAGAGCCATTATGTTTGATCCCAATCTAATCCTGCTTTACGTTGACAGCCCAGCAGCAAGCGCCGCTTTTTATGAAAAGCTGATCGGCCACCCGCCTGTAGAGCTGTCGGCTACTTTTGCATTATTTAAGCTTGAATCTGGCCTAAAACTGGGTTTTTGGTCCAAACATACGGTTGAACCCCGTGCCGCAGCAACAGGGGGAGGAGGGGAATTAGCACTTACCGTCGCGAACCATGCCGCTGTACAAGCGCTATACGCTAGCTGGCGCTTACTGGGGGTTTCTATTGAGCAAGAACTCACCGAGATGGATTTTGGCTATACCTTTGTGGCACTCGATCCTGACCAACACCGCTTGCGGGTGTATGCGCTAAACGCCGAGCGCTAATTCAGCCTTTACTGGAGCAATTGGATTTTTACAAAGGCATACGCAACTGGGGCGCACCATTTCGTTTTGGCTTATTTGCCATCAGCGAGCATGATAGGCAAATCACCACTGAGGCAATGGGCATCGATAGCGAAATGCCCCCGGTTAACAATGTAAGCAGGGCAGCAAATCAGGCTGTATTTTCCTTTTAACTTTTAATAAAGAAAAAAATGAATCCTAAACACGAGCTAGTCAGTGCTTTTACGGTAGCTGGTCTTGTAGTCAGAACAAAAAACAGTGATGAATTCAACCCGACAACAGCCAAAATCGCCCGAGTGTGGGGGCAATTTTTTACTGAAGGTTTGATTGATAAAATCCCTAATCGGCTGGCGAATTCGCCTGTTTATGGTGTGTATGCAGGCTATGAGAGTGATGCAAATGGTCTTTATGATCTAACCGCTGGTGTGTCAGTTAGTGAAAGTAGCGCAGATTTCAGCACGATCAATATTCAAGCAGGGGATTATCTGGTGTTTGAGGCGCGTGGTGCGATGCCGGCTGCGGTGATTCAGGCATGGGGTAATGTATGGGCTTATTTTGAGCAAAACCTACAAATCAAACGTAGCTATCAAACTGATTTTGAATCGTATATCGGGCCTAATGAAGTGCATATTTATATCGGTATAACGGGCCAATAAGCCAACTTACATCACCACCCCGCTGCATTGCAAAATGGGCAATCCAGCGGGCTCCCTGATCAAAATAGGAAGGCTTATGCGCCAGACGCTTATAAGATTATTCATCTGCCTATGGGCAAGCATCCTCGTAGTGGCCTGCACACATTCTCCGGCAGTAGCAACGCAGGCAAAAGAGCAGCAAGTACAGCATTTATTCCACTTAATCGCGCAGCGCCTAGAGGTTGCACCCTTGGTGGCCCGCAGCAAATGGAATTCTGGCGGCGCTATTAATGATCCAGCACGTGAGCAATTCATATTAGAAGAAGTGCAAAAACAGGCTCTTGCGATTGGACTTAACCCGCGCTTTGCCGCCGATTTTTTTCAATCTCAATTTGATGCAGGCAAGCTTATACAGCAGCAGCTTCATCAAGAATGGCAGCAGCAAAATCAAGCGCCATTTTCACCTGCGCCAGATCTTGCTAGGGATGTGCGGCCTGTCTTAGATGCGTTAAGCCCGCAATTACTAACCGCCATCAAGCAAGTAGAAGCCGATAGGTGCCAGCCCTATATGCAGCGCTTATTGCAAACTGAGGCGTCGCCCCTTGCTCAATTCAATACAGAAGTCAGGAAGATAGCCGTCCGTACATTGCAATGCCCTTGATCCCTCTCCTGATTTAGTGCGTAAAAAATCCCCCTATCTGCCTTTATGGCTAAATAGGGGGCTTGTACCTGGCAAACTCAGCAGAAGAAACTGAGTCAGTCTGTTAGAATCCTGCCCCATGATACGACTTAAATCCCTCACTCTAAGACGCGGCACCAAGGTGCTGCTTAATTCTGCGGACCTTACCCTGCAACCCGGCAGCAAAACCGGTGTAGTAGGGGCCAATGGCGCAGGTAAATCCAGCTTCTTTGCGCTGATGCGCGGCGAATTACACCCGGATGGTGGCGATATTGAAATGCCACCCCGTATTACCATTAGCCATGTGGCGCAGGAAACACCTGCGCTAGAGTGCTCGGCACTCGACTACGTGCTCGACGGCGATCGCGAGTTACGTCGCCTAGAGCACGAATTAGAAAACGTTTCGCACGATGACGGCATTCGCCACGGTGAGTTGCTTGGCGAATTTGACGCGATTGATGGCTACACCGCGGCATCACGCGGGTCTAAATTGCTAGCGGGCCTGGGCTTTTCTACTGAAGAACTAACGCACCCTGTTTCTAGTTTTTCAGGTGGCTGGCGTATGCGTCTGAATTTGGCACAGGCTTTGATGTGCCGTTCAGATTTGCTGCTGCTGGATGAGCCAACCAATCACTTGGATTTAGAAACCGTGGTTTGGCTTGAGCAATGGCTCAAAACTTACCAAGGCATGTTGCTGGTGATTTCGCACGATCGCGATTTCCTCGACAACACCATCAAGCAAATCTTGCATGTGGAAGGCGGCACGCTGACGCTTTACACCGGTACTTATGAAGACTTTGAAAACCAGCGTGCAGAGCGCTTGTCGCTGCAACAACTGGCTTTTGATAAACAACAGCGCACCATTAACCACTTAGAATCATTTATTACCCGCTTTAAAGCCAAAGCAAGTAAGGCGCGCCAGGCACAAAGCCGTGTGAAAGCACTGGAAAAAATGGAGCGCATTTCTGCAGCGCACGTAGATTCACCATTTACCTTTAGCTTCCGCGAGCCAGACAACAGCCCTAATCCTTTGGTTAAACTAGAAAACGGTCAAGCCGGTTACGACATTAATCGCCCCATCTTAAAGAACCTGACGCTGAGCTTGGAAAACGAAGCGCGGCTTGGTTTGCTGGGGGTTAACGGTGCGGGTAAGTCGACCTTTATCAAGGCTTTAGCCGGCGAAAATCCATTGCTATTGGGTGAGCGCGAAGAAGGTAAGGGCCTGAAGATTGGTTACTTTGCCCAGCATCAACTTGAGCATTTGCGCCTAGATGAATCACCGCTGTGGCATATGCAAAAGATTGATCCGCAAACGCGCGAGCAAGAGCATCGCAACTTCCTTGGCGGCTTTGATTTTAACGGCACGATGGCCACCAGCAAGATTGAGCCATTCTCCGGCGGCGAAAAAGCACGCTTGGCTTTAGCACTGTTGATTTGGCAAAAGCCAAACCTATTGCTGCTGGACGAGCCAACCAATCACTTGGATATCGAAATGCGCCAGGCGCTAACGATGGCGCTGCAAGATTTCGAAGGGGCCATTATTGTGGTCTCGCACGATAGACACTTGCTGCGTGCGACGGTAGATGATTTCTGGCTCATCGAAGACGGCACAGTTCGCCCATTTGATGGTGATTTGGATGAATACACCAAATACAGCCAGCAAAAGCGTAGCGAAGAAAACAGCGCCCTGCGTAATTCAAGCAGCGCGGTTGATCGCAAAGCACAGAAAAAGCTAGAGGCCGACGCACGCCAACGTAATGCCGTACTGCGTAAACCGGTAGAAAAGAAACTCGCCAAGGTCGAAAAAGACATGGTAGGCTTTACTGCGGAAATGCAAAAAGTGGTGGCTTTACTGGCCGAAGAAAGCTTGTATCTACCTGCCAGAGCTGCAGAATTAAAAACAGCCCGTGCAAAAGAAACCGAGCTAAAAAGCAAATTAGACCCACTCGAAGCATTATGGCTAGAGATTTCTGACGAGCTAGAAACTTTACGCTAAAAGCGCCTTAACAGCGCCATAAACGCATGGACAATCAGGGTGCCTTCACTGCCCCCTGATTGCCATGCGTTTTTCTTTGTAAATTGCCAGATGATATCGCTCATTTTAAAAATAGGATGCCGGCACTTGGCTTTGAATTTATTGGGAATGCGTTTGGATGACGCTCTGATTCTGTGCAGTGGAACCAAACAGGTCGACTAGATGCATTCGTGCAACAATACTTAGTAGGCGGGTAAGTGACAAGTCAAGGTGAAATTGTGACAGGCTTAAGAAAAACTGACCGTTTACTCTCTGTCATCAACGTGTTGCCCGCTGCGTTTTCGCCAGTATCGTCAGGAGCACAAACACGAGGACGGCCGCTCCTAGGTTGTAGAGCATTCCAGCGACAAAGGCCGACGCGTATTCGCCGGCTCGCGCAGTCGTATCGTGATCGCCGATGAGTGCCGCCCCGAACAGAATGCCGACAACGGCCACGCCCAGTGCTGCACCAATTTGCTGCACGGTCGCGATCACGCCCGATGCCATGCCCGCCTGGGATTCTTCGACGAACCCCAGTAACAGATTAAGCAACGGCGTCATGATGAAGCCCTGTCCGGCACCGACCACGATCAGAGCAGGAATCAAACGCATCGGCTCCAGCTCGGCACCCGCCATCCAGACCTGCGCGATCAGCAGACCCATTGACACTGAATAGACCAGTGCCCCCATCGCGATAGCCCGCGTTCCCCAGCGCGCAACCATGCGCGGTGCGGCTAGCGAGGTCATGACAAAACCCACGCTACACGGCGCGAAGATGGCGCCCGCCATAAACGGATCAAGGCCCAAGCCCGATTGCACCAGCAAAGCGAAACACAGAAAGAATGAGCTGGAGGTCGAGTAGATCAGCAGCACTAACAACACGCCCAAGGCAAATCGGCGCTGTCCCAGCAAGCGCATGTCCACCAAAGGCTGGTGACCTGCAATCCGCCGCTGTTCCTGATGCCGATAGAAAACCACCAACAGCGCCACAGCTGTACCCAAGGACCACAGGCTCCACGCTGGCCAGTCATATCCCGGCCCTTCGATCATCGGAACCAGTAATAGTGTCAGGCCACTACTAACCAGTACCACGCCAACCCAATCCAGTGTTGGACGTCGCGGCGCACGGGATTCAGGAATGAAACGCGCAGCACCCATGGCGAACAGGCAGATAGGCACATTGATGAGGAAGATACTGCGCCAGCCCAGCCCGAACAGGTCGGCATGTACTAGCCAGCCGCCCAGTATCTGGCCCATGATGGCGGCCAGACCCAGTGTCATACCCAGAAGAGCAAAGGCACGACGACTATCATCGCCGTTGAAGTTGACGCGAATGGACGCATAGACCTGTGGGAATAGCAATGCTGCAGCCAGCCCCTGCAAGACGCGCGCACCAACTAGGAAATCCGCGCTTGGCGCTAGCCCGCACAACGCCGATGCCAGCGTGAACCCCGCCATGCCAACGATAAACAATCGACGCCGCCCGAACAGGTCCCCCAATCGCCCTCCGGTGATCAGCAGCACACCAAAGGCCAGTTCATAACCTGCGACAATGAAACCGATCTGTGCGAAGCTGGCCCCCAAGCTAGCCTGCATGCTGGGGATGGCCACATTGACCACGAACAGGTCGAAGATCGTGACGAACCCTGCTAGAAGTAGAACGGAAAGACCGAGCCAAGGAGCGCCTTTTGAGGCGCATGCACCCGTTTTGATAAGGAGAAAATTTAAGTTCATATTGCGTCTCTTGGGTATTGACGCGATGATTGTTACAGTCTTTTTAAACGATTACAATTTAACTGTTTATACTATTACTTAAAGCAATGAGATAAACGATGCGTACCTTGGAACGAACCCGTGAAGACCTTGCTGCATTTCTTCGGGCGCGCCGTGAGCGCCTGTCGCCAGTGGACGTAGGCTTACCCATTGGAAGACGCCGTCGCTGCCCAGGACTTCGCCGGGAGGAGGTCGCGGCACTCGCGGGCGTCGGCTTAACTTGGTACACATGGCTGGAGCAGGGGCGCGACATCGGCGTGTCGGCGACCTTTCTGGATAACCTCGCTCGGGTCCTGAAACTAGATGCCACCGAACGCCGCCACCTGTTTTTGTTGGCCCACGAACGCCCGCCAGCCGAACCAGGTAAGACATGGTGTGTGGTACCGTCTTTGGTGCGCCGCTTGATGCACGACCTGACTCCACATCCAGCCTATGTGCTCAACCTGAGATGGGATGTATTGGCCTTCAATGCGGCAGCCGATCAACTCTTTGCCTTCGATGTGCACCCACCCCAGCGACGCAACATGCTCTGGCTACTGTTTACCGATCCGACCCTGCATGAGTGCTTTGTCGACTGGGAAGGGCAGGCAAAGCAGATACTGTCGAGTTTTCGCCGCGACTTCGCTCGCGGGGCACAGGAAGCCGGCATCCATGAATTGGTGGACGAGCTGGAGCAGGTCTCACCCGAGTTCAAAACGTGGTGGCGCCAGCATGAGGTGCATGCGCCCTGCAGCGGCGTGCGCAAGCTGATGGTTGACGGCAATGCCGAATCGTTCGAGCACACCTCACTAACCGTCGACGAAGACCGGCATCTACGGCTTGTGGTGTACGCCAGACAGCAAGACGATTCTGCCTCCGAGTGATTGTCCGGACATATCCCGTTGGCTTTTGCTCAAGCCCCATAGTGTAAACAATGCCTGCTGCGAATGAATGCAGGACATCGACTGCTAGGTCGTTTAATGAAAAATATCAGAACAAGAAAAAACGTCTTGCACGAGCACAGACTGGTGCTGAATAGCTAAAAAAGCTGGACCGCCTCCCGCTTTCTGCTTAAAAAATACCCGGTGTTTCCTTACTCTCATTCCGTCAAAAAATACTTGTAAGTTTTCTGAACATTCAGGCATCAACTTTACATAATATACAATATACGAATATATGAAAACCGCCAAAGTAAGGTTACTTACTTTTTGTAATTTTTATATAAAAATCGTAAGCGTGGGGTGCTTTCTGCGTAACTCTTACTAACCAAGCCCAAGCTTTTGTTCTGTTGCCAATAAAGGCGCATTTATCCTTGTATGCACTTGTTACGGCAGTAGAATTCATTGGCTCGTCACACTTCTTGCTCAGGATATGCTTTTTAGCGCCAGAGGGCACAGCATGTCTCATTTTCTTTGTAGTAAAAATTTATTCATTATGGCAATCACAATAAGCGCCTTGCCGCTCTGTGCCCAAACCGAATTTCCTGCCACATTGGCCGGGCATATTGTGATGCCCGCTCAATCCTTTATTGCTACGCCCAAGAATGCACCGGTCGATTTAAAAGTGAGCGGCAAGTTTACGACGGGCAAGCGGGTAGAGGCGCTTGGCTCTGTGCCCGGCATGTCGTTTGGTCGACCTACCGGCGCATCTTTACCCTTTAATGGGCAAGCATTGCAGGGGCACTCTGGCATTAAGAAAATGCCTGACGGAAGCTTCTGGGTTTTAACGGATAACGGTTTTGGTTCAAAAGTTAATTCGCCCGATGCCATGCTGTATTTGAACCGCTACACGCTGAATTTTAAAAACGGTAAAACACAGCACTTAGAAACTATTTTTTTGCATGATCCCGATAAAAAAGTGCCGTTTCGTATTGTGCACGAGGGCAGCAAGCAACGTTATCTAACGGGCGGCGACTTTGATACGGAAAGCTTTCAGTTTGCTGGTGGCGCGCTGTGGATAGGTGATGAGCTTGGCCCTTTTTTAATCAAGGCCGATTTAAAAGGCAAAGTGCTAGCCGTCTTTGATACCCTGATCGATGGCAAAATTGTTCGCTCACCCGATCACCCCGCAATCACCACGCCTGCAATGCCATCAGGCACAGTCGATTTTCAGATCCGCCGCTCTAAAGGCTTTGAAGGCATGGCCGCTTCAAAAGATGGCAGCAAGCTTTATGCTCTACTGGAAGGCGCGGCCTGGAACGGCAAAGCCAATGAAAACTTGGAAGGCAAAGATTATTTGCGCGTTTTAGAGTTCGATGTCAAAAAAGAAGCATGGACAGGCCGCCACTGGAAATATCCGTTAGAAAACAATGGCAACGCCATTGGCGATTTTAATATGATTAACGAGACACAAGGCCTGATTATTGAGCGCGACAATGGTGAAGGCACTGCAGATAAGGCTTGTCTTGCGGGAGAAAAGCAGAGTGATTGCTTTCATGATCTTGCAAAGTTTAAACGCATATATAAAGTCGAGTTTAACGATGCTAATGTCGGTGGCCCGCTGAATAAAATGGCTTATATCGATTTAATGAAGATCGCAGATCCAGCCAGATTGGCTAAAAAACCTTTAAACAACGGCGCACTGACTTTTCCGTTTTTTACCATAGAAAATGTAGACGTTGTTGATTCCCGCCATATTGTGGTGGGTAATGATAATAATCTGCCGTTTTCTAGTAGCCGCGAACCCAATCAAGCAGATGATAATGAATTTATTTTACTAGAGACGAGTGCGTTTTTGAGCGCCAATTAAGCGCTGTATTAAATGACGGCTTCGGCCGTCATTTAATATGAAAACCCATAAAACCCCTCGCTTCGCTAGACCGACTGTACTTACCAAAGCGTTTATTCGCAAACTCCAGACCAACAACTTTGAAGCCGCTTTTAAGCCGGGCTTTATTAATCTGAAAAAATTACAAACTCATCCCATACGCTAGACAGCCTGCATTCGGCGGCGTATGGTTTAGCCTTCATTATTTTACGGAGGTCCCTCGTGGACAGTTCTAGTAGTCGATCTTATATCGATCGCTAGCGGCAAGGTTGCAGGGGTCTTTTCTTCTGCCGTTACCTTGCCGACCTGGCGGGTAACGGTGTCTGTAGAGCATCCGTCTCTGGATTGCTTGCGTACGCCATTCCCATTTTTTGCGCTTAGCACGACGCCCTTTGGGTGTCCGTGATGCTATGCACTGCTGATGCTTGTTTCCCCAACGTTGTTATCGCGTGAAATAAGCATCAACAGCGTGTCATTACCGCTTGCGTAATAGATTTGTCCTCAACGTCGCCGCCTTGCTGCGACGAAGGAATGTATATGCGCCTATTTAAAAATCGTTTATTAAATTTCATTCAAAAAGGCCTGTCGGCCCGTCAATTTCGCCGCGTAGCCAGCTTAGAGCAGCTTCGAGGCATGAATCGTGGCCGGGAGGTGAGTAAGTCTCTGGGGCAGCGTTTGTTAACTCTGTCCAAGCTGGAAATCAGCACGGTCTTGCATCGCCTTGGCTCCTGCGCAGAAGGCTTAAGCCATGCCGAAGCGGATAGCAAACGCTTGCAAACCGGCCCCAACGAAGTCGAGCACGAAAAGCCGATGTCATGGAGCGAGCACCTGTGGCTCTGCTATCGCAATCCTTTTAATGTTTTGCTCACGCTCTTGGCGGTGATTTCATTTATCACCGAGGATGCCACTGCGGCGGCGATTATCTCGGCCATGGTGGTGATTTCTACTTTTTTGCGTTTTGTGCAGGAAAAACGCTCAAATAAAGCAGCTGACCGGCTCAAAGAAATGGTCAGCAACACCGCCACCGTATTGCGGCGGGATCCAAGCAAAGTCGCGGCAGCTGAGGCTGAAAAATACTTTGGCGAGCAGCTTCAGCCCAAGCCGGCAGAGCAAATAGAGCTACCGATCAAGCAACTGGTGCCGGGCGATATTGTGGTGCTTTCGGCTGGCGACATGATTCCTGCTGATTTGCGATTATTTGCCGCCAAAGATTTATTTATCAGCCAGGCCGCACTCACCGGTGAATCCATGCCGGTGGAGAAATTCGCCGAACATAAAGATGTGTCGATCAGCAATCCATTAGAGCGCGACAATCTGTGCTTTATGGGCACCAATGTGGTGAGTGGTGCAGCAACGGCCGTGGTAATTGGCACTGGCAATCAAACCTATTTTGGCTCTTTGGCTGAACGGGTGTGCGCCAGTGATAGAACGCTCACTCAATTTCAGCTGGGTGTAAATAAAATTAGCTGGTTATTGATCCGTTTTATGTTTGTGATGGCGCCGCTAGTGCTCTTTATTAATGGCTTTACCAAAGGTGATTGGCCAGAGGCGGCGCTATTTGCATTGTCGATTGCCGTGGGCCTGACGCCGGAAATGCTGCCGATGATTGTGACTGCGGCGCTGGCCAAAGGGGCGGTGATTCTTAGCCGCAAAAAAGTGGTGGTCAAGCGCCTCGATGCCATTCAGAACTTTGGTGCAATGGATATTCTGTGCACAGATAAAACCGGCACGCTGACGCAGGATAAAATCGTATTAGAGCGCCACACCGATGTATTTGGCGGCGCTAGCGATGAAGTGCTGGCGATGGCGTATTTAAATAGCTACTACCAGACGGGCCTTAAAAACCTGCTGGATGTGGCGGTGCTTGAGCACGCTAATTTAAATACCGAGCTGGGTGTGGCGCAAAACTATCGCAAAGTGGATGAAATCCCTTTTGATTTTAATCGCCGCCGGATGTCGGTTGTGGTTAGCGAGCAGGAAGACCATCACGAGCTGATTTGCAAAGGGGCTTTAGAAGAAGTGCTGGCGGTTTGCTCGCATGTGCGGCACGGCACGCAGATTGAGCCGCTCAGTGCCGAGCTGTTGCAAGATATTCGCCGCATTACTGCCGCACTGAATCAAGATGGTTTACGCGTGGTGGCGGTAGCCAGCAAGGAAATGCCAATTGATCGCGAGGCCTATGGCGTGAGCGATGAAAGTGATTTAGTGCTGGTGGGCTATATCGCGTTTCTGGATCCGCCCAAAGAAAGCACAGCGCCTGCGCTTAAAGCACTCAAAGCCAATGGCATTACTGTAAAAGTGCTTACGGGCGATAATGATTTGGTTACACTAAAAGTCTGCAAAGAAGTTGGCTTGCAGGTGGATGACGTATTGCTTGGGCCACAAATTGAAGCGATGAGCGATCAACTGCTCGCTGAAAAAGCCGAAATAACCACGGTGTTTGCCAAGCTCACGCCACTGCATAAAGAGCGCATTGTGCGTTTGCTTCGTAGCAACGGCCATGTGGTCGGCTTTATGGGGGACGGGATTAATGATGCGCCGGCATTGCGTGCGGCAGATATTGGTATTTCAGTTGATTCGGCAGTCGATATTGCTAAAGAAGCGGCCGATATTATTTTGCTGGAAAAAAGCTTAATGGTATTGGAAGAAGGCGTAATTGAAGGTCGTAAAACCTTTGCCAATATGCTGAAATATATCAAGATGACGGCCAGCTCTAATTTTGGCAATGTATTTTCGGTATTGATTGCTTCGGCATTTATTCCGTTTCTGCCGATGCTGCCCCTGCATTTATTGATTCAAAACTTGCTTTACGATATCTCGCAAACCACCATTCCTTTTGATAATGTGGATAAAGAATCGCTGAGCAAGCCACAGAAATGGAATCCTGATGAATTGGGCCGCTTTATGATTTTCTTTGGCCCGATTAGTTCGATCTTTGATATCACTACTTTTGCTGTAATGTGGTATGTTTTCAAGGCCAATACCGAATCGGCACAATCTTTGTTTCAATCTGGCTGGTTTATTGAAGGCTTATTGTCACAAACGCTGGTGGTGCATTTATTGCGTACGCGTAAATTGCCCTTTATTCAAAGCCGTGCAGCTTGGCCTTTATTAGCCATGACCGCACTCATTATCAGCATCGGCATCTTTTTGCCAATGGGGCCATGGGCGCATTACTTTAAGCTGCAGGCATTGCCTTTGACGTACTTCCCTTGGTTAGTAGGGATTTTGCTGTGCTATATCACGCTCACGCAAATCATGAAGGGTATTTACACAAGGCGTTATGGCTGGCAATAATTTTTAAATTAAATAAGGGCAAGACAATATCTGCCCTTATTAATCCACTTAAAAGGAGGCGCGCATGCACTTTACGCAAGGATTTGATCTTAACCTATTATTTAATTCCTTTATCAATCTGAGTACGGCCTTTATTCTTGGCTCAATTATTGGCTACGAGCGGCAATACCGGCAGCGCACGGCGGGTTTGCGTACCAATACACTGGTTTCACTGGCGGCGGCTGTGTTTGTGGGGCTTGCTTATCGCTTGAACGGCCCCGGTAGCGCGGCACATGTCGCGGCCTATGTGGTTTCTGGTGTCGGCTTTTTGGGGGCTGGCACGATTATGAAAGAAGGCCTGAATGTGCGTGGCCTTAACACGGCGGCCACCCTTTGGGGCTCTGCGGCGGTGGGGGCCTGCGCAGGCGCTGGCATGATTGTCGATGCACTGATGGCAGCAGTGTTTGTATTGGCGGCAAATACTTTATTGCGCCCTGTAGTTAACGCGATTAACCGCACGCCGATTAATGATCAGACGGGTGAAGTGAGTTATCAGATTTGTATGATTGTGGATGGTGGCAGGCAGAAGCACGCCTTAAGCGCTTTGGAATCTTTGCTGGAGCAAGCCCAATATCCACTAGGGGACTTGGATGTGGAGCCTTTTGGTGATGACGACGTGGAAATCACGGCCACCTTGCTATCGACTTCAGTGGATTCGGGCAAGCTGGATGCCTTGATCGCTCAAATGACGAAGCGCCCTTATGTAAAACAAGTTTTCTGGAACTTATCAGCGGCAGAATAAGCAAACCCGCAAGCAAAAACAAACCCCATCATATCGATAGGGTTTGTTTTTATCAGAAGCTTACTTCGCTTCAATAACTTCTTCACGCAAATGGCTTTCTACATAGTTGCGACCGTAGTAGCTGTCTAGCAAGAGCTGTCTTAGCTCTGAAATCAATGGGTAGCGCGGGTTGGCACCGGTACATTGATCGTCAAACGCTTCTTCAGCCAGTTGATCTACTTTAGAAAGGAACAGCGCTTCAGGCACGCCCGCTTCTTTGATCGAGACAGGGATTTGAATCGTTGTTTTCAGCTCTTCAATCCAAGCGATTAGGTTCACCACTTTTTGCTCGTCGTTCTTGCCGCCAAGGCCTAAATGTTCAGCAATATCAGCATAACGGCAACGCGCTTGTGGACGATCGTATTGGCTGAATGCGGTTTGCTTGGTTGGAATGTCTGCTGAGTTAAAACGAATCACATTAGAAATCAGCAGGGCGTTAGCCAAGCCGTGCGCAAGATGGAACTCGGCACCCAGCTTGTGCGCCATGGAGTGACAAACCCCTAGGAATGCATTCGCAAACGCAATACCGGCGATGGTTGATGCGTTGTGCACCAATTCACGTGCTTTAGGATCTTTCGCGCCATTGAGGTAAGACGAAGGCAAGTTTTCTTTAAGCAATTTCAGTGCTTGCAAGGCTTGCGGGTCAGAATACTCATTCGCCAGCACCGATACATAGGCTTCTAAAGCGTGCGTTACCGCATCAATCCCACCGAATGCAGTCAGGCTTTTTGGCATATTCATCACTAAATCGGCATCAATAATCGCCATATTTGGTGTGAGTTCATAATCGGCAATTGGGTATTTCATACCGGTTTTTTCGTCAGTCACTACCGCAAATGGGGTCACTTCTGAACCTGTACCCGATGTGGTTGGAATCGCAACCAATTCAGCTTTAATACCCATCTTAGGGAACTTGTAAATACGCTTAGTAATATCCATAAAGCGCAATGCAAGGTCTTCAAAGTGGACTTCTGGGTGCTCGTACATTACCCACATAATCTTAGCGGCATCCATCGGTGAGCCACCACCCAGTGCAATAATCACGTCAGGCTTGAACATGTTTAAAGAATGTACGCCCTTACGAACGACTTCTAGCGTTGGATCGGCTTCTACTTCGTGGAACACTTCGACTTCCATGCCCATTTGTTTCAGCACTTTGATGGTTTCATCGCAGTAGCCATTGGCAAATAGATAAGGGCCAGTCACGATGGTTGCGCGTTTCTTATTAGCAAGATCAGCCAAGGCAAATGGTAAGCAACCACGACGGAAATAGATATTCTTAGGGAGTTTGTGCCACAACATGTTTTCAGCCCGTTTAGCAACCGTTTTAGTGTTGATCAGGTGTTTTGGACCCACGTTTTCAGAAATCGAATTACCGCCCCATGAGCCGCAACCCAAGGTAAGCGATGGTGCCAACTTAAAGTTATACAGATCGCCAATCCCGCCTTGTGAGGCAGGGGAGTTGATCAAGATGCGCGCAGTTTTCATCTTGTCGCCAAAGTAGGCGATTTTTTCGTGCTGCTGATCTTGGTCGATATATAGCGCAGAGGTGTGACCAATCCCGCCGAGTGCAACCAAGGCTTCTGCTTTAGTTACCGCGTCGTAAAAGTCTTTCGCGCGATACATGGCCAATGTTGGCGAGAGTTTTTCGTGAGCAAAAGCTTCTTCTTCACCAGTAGATGACACTTCGGCAATCAGAATCTTTGTGTAACTAGGCACTTTAATGCCGGCCATCTCAGCAATCTTCACAGCCGCTTGGCCAACGACGCCCGCATTTAAATTACCGTCAATCAAGATCACCTTACGTACGGCTTCGGCTTCTTTTTTGCTTAAGATATGGGCGCCGCTTTGGGCGAAACGGGCTTTCATAGATTCATAAATACTGTCAACTACGATGACAGACTGCTCTGAAGCGCAAACCACACCGTTATCAAATGTTTTTGACATCAAAATAGAGGCAACAGCGCGTTTAACATCGGCAGTTTCATCCACCACAACTGGCGTATTACCTGCACCCACACCAATTGCAGGCTTGCCTGAAGAGTAGGCAGCACGCACCATGCCCGGACCACCAGTGGCCAAAATCAAATTAATGTCTTTGTGCTTCATGAGCTGATTAGAAAGCTCAACGGTTGGCTGATCAATCCAGCCAATAATATCGCGTGGCGCACCAGCGGCAACGGCAGCATCAAGCACAATACGTGCGGCTTCACAGGTGGATTTTTTAGCGCGGGGATGCGGGCTAAATACAATACCGTTACGTGTTTTAAGCGAAATCAGTGCTTTAAAAATAGCGGTAGAAGTGGGGTTGGTCGTTGGCACAATCCCACAGATAATCCCGATTGGCTCTGCAATCGTGATAATGCCGTAGGCGTCATCCTGAGTAAGGATGCCGCAGGTTTTTTCATCTTTGTACGCGTTATAAATATATTCAGAAGCAAAGTGATTTTTGATCACTTTATCTTCAAGCACGCCCATGCCTGTTTCAGCAACCGCCAGCTTAGCCAGCGGCAAACGCGCATCCGCGGCAGCCAGTGCCGCAGCGCGGAAAATTTTGTCTACTTGTTCTTGTGTATACGTTGCAAAAAGCAGCTGTGCTTTTTTAACCCGCGCCATCAGCGCATCGAGTTCTTGAATGTTAGAAACAGTCATTTTTAATCTCCAGAGAAGCTTTATAAACGGCTTTAAAATCACAACTTAATAGGGCTCGTAAACCTTGTTACTGATTCACGCTGTAAAGCGAACATCTACAGAATATACGCAGCAGCCCAAGGGCCATTGATTAATATCAAATTGCGTTTGATTGATTTATATTACTTCGCATAATGTATATTATGTAAAGCTAAGAAGCAGAAAGCGACGCAAAAAGATGCATGCCGTTCGTGTGCATAATATTACTCACTGTCTTCGCATAAAGTTGTTCTCTCCCTTCTGTAATGAGTTTTTCACCTTTATGCCATTTCAGTCTCAACTTCTGCGACTCTTCGTGCCAACTCAGATCAAAGTCTATAACTCGCTCGCCAAGCAATTTGGAACAGCGCATCTTGGTTTCGACCAAGCTGCGCCAATGGTAGCCACTTCATTTTTTTCACAGCGCTCGCCCCATGTATTTCGTAACACGTAACGTTCCACGGCTGCCCGTTTTCCTCGTCGAAATGATCGCCGCTGCTTTGCGCTGCGTAATCGCCGTGTAGTATTCCATTTGGCGTTTTGTATTTATTCGGCTCGGGTTTGCTTAAGACACAACATGGCTGTAAATTTTTCAACGTCCGAGAGTCAAACAACCTGGGCAGGTGGCAGTGATTTCTATCTCCTTCTCCATTAAGCGAAAGCCAGAAGCAGCCAAAGCATCTATCAAGCTGTGATTCATCGACTCATTATCATACTCGGTGACATTTTGGCAGCACGGACAGATCAATAAGAAGCTGGGTGTATCTGCGTGGTGACAGAGGTGTTTGCAAGCCACAAAGGTATTAAGCTTACTAATCTTATGTGCAAAGCCATGCTCCAGCAAAAAATCCAATGCGCGATATGCAGTCGGAGGCGTTGCGGATGACTTTTGTAGTTTGATTTTATCCAGCAATTCGTATGCTTTTAACCCATTAGGCGCAGTTAGAAGCAGCGAGAACGCCAATTTTCTGATTGGGGTAAGCTGAATTGATTTTTGCTTACATATCGATTCAACTTCAGTGAGTGCCGACTGTACATCGTGATCTGACATCATTAAGTGGTGTACCAGAAAAAATATTAGACGATTTTAGTAGCTAGACCGCAATAGAGCAATGTTATAACATTGCATTTGCCGACTAAAATTGGGAATAAATTGTGATAAGCACGGAAAAAGAAGCCGACCGACGTACTCCTGTCTCAGTGCTCACCGGATTTCTAGGTGCGGGAAAGACAACGCTTCTTAATCAACTACTGAAAGAACCTTACTTTAACGACACTGCGGTGATTATTAATGAACTAGGCTCGATTGGCGTCGATCATCATTTAGTCGATGTGATTGATGAGCATACAGTGTTGTTATCGGCCGGTTGTATCTGCTGTTCGGTGCAAGGTGAACTGGTTGATACGCTAAAAAACCTGTTTATGCGTGCCATCAACAAAGAAATAAAACCGTTCAAACGAGTCATCATCGAAACCACTGGACTTGCTGAGCCCTCCCCTGTCTTGTACTCATTGAGAAATGACGGTTTTCTGGAAGAACGATATCGTTTCGATGGCACACTCACCGTCGTCGATGCACAGCTTGATTTAGATGCCATCTCACAAAGACCCGAAGCCGCTCAGCAAATTGCACTCGCGGATGTAATCGTGCTCAGCAAAACCGATTTAGTCAGCGAAGTGCAGCAAGCACAGATCGCAAAACAATTAGTGCGCATGAATGCTTCTGCGATTCAGATGCGCAGCCACGATATTGCCGGTATTGCACGACTAATCGGGCAACTCAATCCGGCACAGGGCGGCAATCCCGCGCAAAAAACAATGAAATGGCTAACCGGGCAAGCAAAACCAGTAAATCCCACAACTGGGCGCAGCCTACTGAAACCATCCCACCGCTCGCTGAGTGAGCAACATCCTGGTATTTCGACGTTTGTTATTGAATTTGATGAGCCCCTCTCCCCGATACGCTTCTTTACCTGCATTGAAGCAATACAAATCTACTATGGAAAACAAGTTTTACGCTTCAAAGGTTTAGTGCAATTTGAAGGCAAGCAAAATCTACAAATTATTCAGGGGGTACATGGCCAACTTTATCCCGTAGGCACGCTTGAGCGGCAAATAGATAGCGATATATATTCATGTTTAGTATTTATTGTGGATCAAGTAGATCACCAAGATATCGAAGAAGATATTCGGAATATTTTATTTAATCAGGCAATACGCTCGGCATGAACTTCTTATTCAAGGGCGTCATTCTAAAAATTTTAAGGCTATATCAAATTGCGATTAGCCCATTGCTAGGGCCGAATTGCCGATTTCACCCAAGTTGCTCTAGTTATAGCATCGAGGCTATTCAACGGTTTGGTGTTTTTACAGGCAGCTATCTAAGCATTCGCCGTTTATTACGCTGCCACCCGATGAATCCGGGTGGATTTGATCCTGTTCCTACTGAATTTATATTCATAAAGAAGCCCAATGCTCAGAAGAAATCCAAGTGGCGATCGACCCGTCA
This sequence comes from Iodobacter arcticus, assembly GCF_042664895.1. NCBI lineage: Bacteria > Pseudomonadati > Pseudomonadota > Betaproteobacteria > Neisseriales > Chitinibacteraceae > Iodobacter > Iodobacter arcticus. The sequence continues at coordinate 79,312 of NZ_JBHTBQ010000044.1, read as the reverse complement.
TTGCCGAATCTGCCTATATCGACCATACCGCAATTATTTGTGGAAAGGTGATCATTCACGACCATGTCTTTGTAGGCCCATACGCGGTAATTCGTGCGGATGAGGTCGATGAATTAGGCCAAATGGAGCCGATTACTATTGGAGCCAATTCGAACATTCAAGATGGCGTCGTTATCCATTCTAAATCTGGCGCGGCGGTCACGATTGGGGAACAGACATCAATTGCGCATCGGGCCATTATTCATGGCCCATGCAAGGTAGGGAATCGCGTATTTATTGGATTTAATAGTGTGTTATTTAATTGCAGCGTTGGCGATGGTTGCGTGGTGCGGCATAACGCAGTGGTTGATGGCTGCGATCTACCGGCACATTTTCATGTCACATCAAGCCAACGGCTCGGCCCCAAAACAGATTTAAGCACCCTACCTAAAGTTTCCATTTCCGCCGCTGAATTTTCGGAAGACGTGGCACGCACCAATATTGATCTGGTGAAGGGCTACAAAGCATTACAAAATGAATTTTAGGAGCAAGAGATACAATGAAGTCAATTCTAATCCGCAATGCGCGAGTGGTGAATGAAGGGCTAGAGTTTGATGCGGACATTCGTATTTTAAATGGCCGTATTCAACAAATTTCCAGCTCTCTACAAGGCCGCCACGCCGACATCAACTTAGATGCCAATGGTCACTTTGTTTTGCCAGGTATGATTGATGACCAAGTGCATTTCCGTGACCCAGGCTCTCCAAATAAAGCCAGCATAGCGACAGAATCACGTGCAGCAGTAGCCGGCGGCATTACCAGCTTTATGGATATGCCTAATACAAACCCACCGACGCTGACTCTGGCGGCGCTCGCGGATAAAAAGTCGCGAGCCGCGATCTGTTCGATCGCTAACTACGGCTTTCATTTTGGCGTTAGTAATGAAAACCTCGGCACAGTAGCGCAACTTGACCCTCGCGAAGTATCTGGGGTTAAAGTATTCATGGGTGCTTCAACCGGCAATATGCTAGTTGATGATCCAGTGATTCTTGAAAATTTATTTGCCAATTGCCCGACGATTTTGCTAACGCATTGCGAATACACACCGCGCATTCGCGAGCGAGAAATCGCTTGGTCCGCACAATTTGGTGATGAAATTCCAGCTGATCAGCACCCGCTAATTCGCGACGAAGAGGCCTGCTATCAGTCTTCCAGTCTAGCGGTCTCATTGGCCAAACGCTTTGGCACTCAGCTGCATGTGCTGCACATTAGCACGGCGCGCGAACTGGCCTTATTTGAAAGCGGACCGATGCGCGACAAATCGATTACGGCGGAAGTCTGCGCGCATCACTTGCTATTTGATGATCGCGACTATGCCACGCTAGGTCATTTGATCAAATGCAATCCTGCTATCAAAACGCAAGCGGATAAAGAGGCGCTACAGCGCGCATTATTAAGCAACGCGCTCGACATTATCGGCACCGATCATGCGCCGCATACGTGGGAAGAAAAACAACAGCACTACATGAAGGCTCCTTCGGGCTTGCCGCTGGTGCAGCACGCGCTACCAAGCTTGCTTGAATTAGTGAGTGCTGGCGTTTTACCACTAACTACTTTAGTCGAGAAAACCAGTCATGCCGTCGCAGATCGTTTCGCTATTGAGCAGCGCGGTTATTTGCGTGAAGGCTATTGGGCCGACCTCACCATAGTCAAACGTCACGCTACACCGCAAGCCGTTGCCAAAGATCCTATCCTTGCGCACTGCGGCTGGACACCATTTCAACAGCATGCTTTTCATCACACGATAGAGACAACCGTCGTGTCGGGGCAACTTGCGTGGCACCAAGGTGAAATCATTCAGCACTGCCAAGGCCTGCCCCTGCGATTTAATCGCTAAGCAGATTATTTACTTCTTTTTTTGCAGTGAGTGTTTCGAAAATCATGCCACACATTACCTTGCCCGATGGACGTCAGCGCAGTTATGACAAGCCCGTATCGGTAAATCAGATTGCACACGATATCAGCCCCAACCTAGCTAAAGTCGCACTTGCGGCGCTGGTGAATGAAGCCCTAGTCGATACTCAATCCCTCGTCGAAGTCGATGCAACAGTAAAAATCATCACCAATCGAGATGCAGAAGGATTAACAATCTTGCGCCACTCCTGCGCACATCTATTGGCGATGGCCGTCAAATCATTATATCCATCGGCACAAGCCACTATTGGTCCAGTGATTGAAGATGGTTTTTATTATGATTTTGCATTTGAGCGCAGCTTTACGCCAGATGATCTTATCCAAATCGAACAACGCATGTACGAATTGGCCAAAGCCAATTTAGCTGTAACGCGCCGCACACTCAATCACGAAGCTGCCATTAAATTTTTTGAATCGATAGGCGAAACTTACAAGGCCGAATTAATTCACAGCATCCCTACTGACGAAACCCTCACACTTTACAAACAGGGGGATTTCGAAGATCTATGTCGCGGGCCGCATGTACCCAATATGGGCATAATTCAAAGTTTTAAATTAATGCGGGTCGCCGGGGCATATTGGCGAGGCGATGCTAAAAATGCAATGTTACAGCGTATCTATGGCACCTGTTGGCCTGACCAAAAAACCCTAAAAAGCCACTTACACCATTTAGAAGAAGTAGCTAAACGCGATCATCGCAAGCTGGGTGTGCAACTCGATCTATTCCATTTTGATGAATGTGCACCAGGTGCAGTATTTTGGCATCCAAAAGGATGGACGCTATTTCAGCAACTGATTGGCTTTATGCGGGAGCAGCAAGATGAGGCGGGTTATGTCGAGGTAAATACACCGGATGTGATGGATCGTAGCTTGTGGGAGCGCTCAGGGCACTGGATGAATTACCGTGATCATATGTTTACGATTACCACAGAAGACGAACGTATTTTTGCGCTCAAGCCGATGAACTGCCCCGGCGCGTTGGCTTTGTATGCGCACGGTTTGCGCAGTTATCGTGAACTGCCCTTGCGCATGGCCGAGTTTGGTAAAGTGCATCGCTACGAACCGTCAGGCGCTTTACATGGCTTAATGCGTGTTCGGCACTTTACTCAAGACGATGCGCATATTTTTTGCACCAACCAGCAGATGCAAGACGAGTGCAGCAAAACGATCAGCTTGATTTTTAATATTTATCGTCAATTTGGGTTTGAAAATATCATTGTCAAACTATCGACTCGCCCAGAAAATCGCATCGGCAGTGACGAAAACTGGGACTTATTGGAGGATGCGCTGCATGGTGCTCTGGCAAGCCTAGGGATTGGCTATCAAATCAACTCGGGCGAAGGTGCATTTTATGGGCCCAAGCTTGAATTTGTCCTTTGTGACGCAATTGGTCGCCATTGGCAATGCGGCACACTGCAGGTTGATTTAAATTTACCCGAGCGCTTTGACATCAGCTTTATTAATGAACACAACGAGCGGGAGCGCCCAGTGATGTTGCATCGGGCTTTGTTTGGCTCACTTGAACGCTTTATTGGCATTCTAATTGAGCACTACAGCGGCATTCTGCCACTTTGGCTGGCACCGATTCAACTCGCAATAATGAGCATCAGCGAGGCTCAATCTGAGTATGCAAAGACCGTTTGCCAGCAAATGAAACGCGCTGGTTTCAGGGTGCAACTAGATGTTCGAAATGAAAAAATCGGCTTTAAAATTCGTGAGCATACGCTACAAAAGATCCCATATCTGATTGTGGTTGGCGATAGAGAACAGGCCGAATCTTTACTCACAATTCGTAGTCAGTCAGGCGAAAATTTGGGAACATTTACGCAGCCAGAAGCGATTGAGTTACTGCGTGCCAATTGTAATCCCCTCACCCCAGACCTTGAGGCATCCCTACGATAAACATTTGGTTAAATTTAAAGCAAGCCAAGCTAAGCTGGGCGAGAGCCTGCCATTGCACGACGTTATCAATCCAACAGTTTGGAATCAAGACGGCTTAATTGCAGCAATCGCACAGCAACACGGCACGGGTGAGGTACTGTGCCTCATCCCTGTTGAGCTAAGGCAAATTTATCCAGCCATGATAGCCAACATATAGGCCCACCAGCAGAATTAGCCCACCAGAAAAATACGGTGCTTTACGCGCAAACTCACCAAAACCGCTCCAGCGTTTTGAAACATGTTTCACGCTTAAGGCCGCTACTACACCAGAGAGCACTAGGGTTAAGGCAAGGCCAATACTAAAGCCCAAAACCAGCGTCGCCCCAAGTGCGATTTTTTTGATTTGCAGGCAAAGCAGCAGCACAGTGATCGAGGCAGGGCAAGGGATTAAGCCCCCTGTTAGGCCAAACATGACGATTTGCCCGGTTGTTACTTCACGATTTGCAAAGCGGCGGCGAATATCGTTGGCGTGGGCTAACTCATGTGGGTCTTGATAGCCCGGAGCAGAAATATCCAGCTGCTCATCATCTGCAATTGCATGGTGATGATGCTCGGTAAACTCCACGTCGTAATTCAATTTTAAACCGGCTACTTACGGGGCATAAGTAGCCAGCATCTGCTGCGCCCTCCTCCCCAGGAAAAAACCATCTAGCTTACGCAGAGATTGTTCTCTAAAAACCTTTGCTGCAGGTCGATTATTTAACGGCTTGAATCTCTGTAACAAGCATCTTGCCATTTTCACTAATCGCTTTAAATTTTACTTTATCGCCCGCTTGCAAAGGCTCCAGCTGATCCAGGTTTTTAGCGGTAAAAACCATGGTCATGCCGGGCATGTCCAGATTTTTGAGCTCACCATGCTTTAAGGTGATCTTTCCGGAAGTCTTGTCGATTTTTTTAATTTCTCCATCACTAAGCTCATCGCTATTGGCAAAAGACACGTTTAAAGCAAAAGCCATGGCCAGTAAGGCGATTAATTGTGTGCTTTTCATGATCTGAACTCCGGTGTTAAGTGGAATATCGCTCGCCTTAAGCGCAATGAAGCGCTTCATTTAGCGGTAGCTTTTACAGTAATAACGCCCTTCATGCCTGCCTCGTAATGACCGGGACTTAAACAGGAAAAAGGAAAATTGCCCGCTTTGGTAAATTGCCAGAGCACTTCTCCGCTTTGGCCAGGAGCAAGGCTTTTCATATTCGGCTCATCGTGCTCCATTTCAGGAAATTTTTTCATTTGCTCTAAATGCGCTTTGATTTCTTTTTCGCTATTAAGAATAAATTCATGCCTTACTTTGCCAGAATTTTTGAGTGAGAACCGAATGGTTTCGCCCTGTTTTACTTCGAGTGAGGATGGGGTAAAGCGCATGGTGTCGGCCAAATCAACCTTAATAGTGCGGCTTACTTTGCTGGCGATACCAGGCTTGCCCAAGCTGTCTTCGTGCCCTCCTGCATGCTCGCCACTAGCAAAGGCCAAGGAAGAAAGAAACAAGGTCGTGATTGCAAGTAAAGGAATGGTTTTCATGGTGTCTCCAGGGCTACTTATCATTAATGGCCGGATTGGCCTTTCGGTTTGCGAACTTGTACTTCAACTGCAGTTTTCTGCTTGCGCGGCATGCTGGCGTTGCCCTCTGCTTTAAAACGTGCCGGTTCGGCAAGCGGGCCTTGGTATTCATAAGCCACTGTGCCTGCGGGATGTTTGTACCAGCCGGGACTCTTGTAATCGCCCACTTTTTGGTCGCGCCTTACTTTTAGCATGCTAAACATGCCGCCCATTTCGACCGAGCCAAAAGGTCCTTCGCCTGTCATCATGGGCACGGTGTTGTCGGGGATCGGCATTTCCATTTCGGTCATGTCCGCCATGCCGCGCTCGCCCATCACCATATAATCAGGGATCAGCTCGGTTATTTTTTTGGCGAGTCCACGATGCTCTACGCCAATCATGGTCGGCAAATCGTGGCCCATCGCGTTCATGGTGTGGTGGCTCTTATGGCAATGAAAGGCCCAGTCGCCTTCCTCGTCGGCTAAAAATTCAATCTGCCGCATTTGCCCTACCGCCACATCGGTGGTGACTTCTGGCCAGCGCGTGCTTTTAGGCGTGGGGCCGCCATCGGTGCCGGTCACCATAAACTCGTGCCCATGCAGATGGATGGGATGATTGGTCATGGTTAAGTTGCCAATGCGAATGCGCACCTTATCGTTCAAGCGCACATTTAGAGAATCAATACCGGGGAAAATGCGGCTATTCCAAGACCACAAATTAAAATCGGCCATGGTCATGATTTTGGGCGTGTAGCTGCCAGGATCGATATCGTAGGCATTAAGTAAAAAGACGAAATCCCGATCGACCTCAGCAATGAGGGGATGCTTGGTTTTAGGATGAGTAATCCAGAAGCCCATCATGCCCATCGCCATTTGCGTCATTTCATCAGCATGGGGGTGATACATAAATGTGCCGGGCCGCCTTGCTACAAACTCATACACAAAAGTTTTGCCAGGGCCAATCGCTTTTTGCGTGAGGCCCGAAACGCCATCCATGCCATTAGGCAAGCGTTGGCCATGCCAATGCACGCTGGTGTGCTCGGGGAGCTTATTGGTGACAAAAATACGCACCCGATCACCTTCGACCACCTCGATGGTTGGGCCGGGCGATTGGCCGTTATAGCCCCATAAATGCGCCTTAAAGCCAGGGGCCATTTCCCTGACGACGGGCTCTGCCACAAGGTGAAACTCTTTCACTCCCTGATTCATACGCCAAGGCAGGGTCCAGCCATTTAAGGTCACCACCGGGCTATAAGGGCGGCCGCTTTCTGGAACTAAGGGCTGCATGGTGTCGGGCAGCGCTTGGCTAACCGGCTCAGGCAAGGCCGCCATCACCACTTTGCTGACGCTGGCTGCAATTGCTGCACCAGCGATGCCAGCCGTTCTTAGAAAATCTCGTCTTGAATTCATGGGCGTGGCCTGCGTTGGGGCGAGTGGATTAATGATTGTTGGGGTGGGTGAAACCTAACCTTATTAACGCAGCAAGATGTTGTGCTGCTGCTCAATGGCAAGCGTTGAATCATCGTAGGGCGGGTGCAACCCGCCGTTTTTCGTGTTTCAGCAAAGCTCGGCGGGTTGCACCCGCCCTACGAAAAAAATTTCGCTTATAGGAATAAAGCGGGGTACAGAATCAATGCCCCACCTCCTTACTTCCCGCAGCTGCCGCTGCACCAATCACCATACTGCTGGGCTTTCCCATGAGTTCAGCCTGCAAGGCCGCATCGCTAAGCCAAAACTGTTGTTCTGCGGTGATGGCGGCAAGCACGCTGCTGATTTGCTCGCGGCTATCGGCGAGTAGCTCGAATACGCCAATCAGCATGCCGTTGTAGCGCAGCACGTTTTCTTCGCTAATGATTTTGCGCAGCGGCAGCACTTCATCACGGTAGTGGCGGCTCATATCGTAAGCGGTGCGATAGGCAGAATAGCTAGTGCGTAAGTTAGAACTTGCCGCGCGCACCGTGGCCTCTAAGCGATTGGCGGCGACCAAGGTTTGGGCATTCATGGCATCGCGCTGGCCACCGCCCCAGTCAAATAGCGGCAGGCGTAGGCTGATTTCATAGCCGTCTTTATTGTGCTTCTTGCCCTCATCAAAAATCGTGTCGTGCCTGAGACCTAATTCGATGTCGGTGAGGCTAGTGAGAATACTTAAACCTTGTGATTTGGCGGATGCATCAAAAGTCGCTTTTGCAAGCTTAATATCCAGCCGCTCGCTACTTGCTTGCTGGCTAATCTCGGCTGGGCTGCGTGGGTTTTTGGGTAGCGGTGGCAGTTGCTTAGGTAGCTGCAGCTGCTTGGCTTGGGCGTCCGTTAAGCCGAGGGCGCGGATAAGTTCCTCACGACTCGCAAGAGCCAGATGCTGGGCAGCAGCCCATTGTGTGGCCGATTCTGCATAGAAAACCTGCTGCTTTACCCTTGCTAAGCGGCTGTAATTGCCAACCGACTGTAATCGTTTTGCCAGCTCGGCACTGGCTTCGGCAGCATCAAACACCTGCTTGGCGTAAACCAAACTTTGCTGTGCTGCCACTGCATTCACCCATACCTGGCGCACTTGCGTGACGTGCTCAATGGCACTCAGGCTCAGTTGCAGCTGAGCCTGCCCCATACGGCGCTGCGCCATATCGTAGCGCTGAGGTAGCGTGAGCAAATCCAGCAAACCAAACGACAATAAGCGCCCTAGCTCCAGCTCATTACCAATGGTCATGCGCTCAAAAGTGAATAGCGGATTACTGATGCGCCCAGATTGCGCGGCCGTGGCCGCATCGGCCCAGTTTTGCGCCAGCATGGCTTGCACGCTGGGGCTATTGAGCAGCGCCAAATGAACGGCGCTATTTTGATCTAATGGTTTTTGCAGCAATTCAGCAGCCGTTTTATCCATCTCGGCGCGTTGCGTGGTAGTCGTGGCGAGGGCCAGCTTGCCTTTGGTAAAAGCCACCGCGCTCTGATTGCTTTGAGCGAGGGATTGATCAAAATTCACACTGGCGCAGCCCGATATGGCCAGCACGGCAAGGGCAAGTGAAGTGCTACGAAATGAGCGAGCGTTCATTTCGTAGCCTCAACGTTTACTACGGGTTGGGCTTGAGGTGGCATTTGTGCTTCTTTCGCATATACTCGCCAGCCCCCGATACGCGCCACAGTGTCATTGGCCTCCACCCAAGGTGTGAGCGTTTGTTCGCGATATGCTTGGTATTGAGTCAGCACCGAGTGATATTCCATACGAATAGGCCGAGGCAGATCTTTGGCTTCATCAGGCTGAGCGTAAGCGTTCGCTATGACTAAACTGACTAGAATAAGAATGGGGTAGCTGGGTTTCATTGCGTCTCTGCCGATATTGGGTCTGTATGCCAACTCAGCCCAAAGTATAGCCACCCTATGCTTATCCGCAGGATGACCCAAACATTACAAATTTGTCATTTTTGGTGGCGCTCTGATATAGAGGGATAGAATTTGGCTTTGTTAGCAGCCTTGAAACGGCCCTGCTGCAGCCGCAAGTCCGACCGGCGACTGACTTGCTTTATATTCACTCCCCCAAAGGCATGCCTGTCATCCCCGAATGTATTTGTCGGGGATCCAGTAAAAGCACTGGATTTCCGATAGAAACGTTCGGGAATGACGATCTGAGGGAGGAATTTCGAGATATATCGCCATATCTAAAGGAGAAACGCTTGCGTATCCTCATTATCGAAGACGAAAGCAAAACAGCGGCTTATTTAAAACAAGGCTTAAGCGAAAGCGGCTATGCCATTGATATCGCCAGTAATGGTATTGATGGCTTACATAAGGCGTTGGAAGAAGAGTTTGATTTGATCATTTTGGATGTGATGTTGCCGGTGCTCGATGGCTGGGGCGTGCTCGATGGTCTGCGGCGCAGCAAGCAAACGCCGGTGCTGATGCTCACTGCGCGTAGCCGGATTGATGATCGGGTGCGTGGGCTGGAATCCGGCGCGGATGATTATTTGCCTAAGCCTTTTGCCTTTCCTGAGCTACTGGCCCGTATTAAAGTGCTGCTGAAAAGAAATCATAAAGTCAGCCCCGCCGAGACTTTGCAGCTCGCGGGCCTAGAGCTAGACCCTGTTAAACATAAAGCCTACCGTCATCAACAACAGATCGACCTGACAGCCCGCGAGTTTGCTCTGCTGCATTTGTTGATGCGCCGCCATGGCGAAGTGCTGACGCGCACCTTAATTGCTGCCAATGTTTGGGATGTCAATTTTGATACTGACACCAATATTGTCGACGTAGCGATTCGCCGTTTAAGAGGCAAGGTGGACGATGGTTTTAGCCCAAAGCTGATTCATACCGTGCGTGGCGTGGGCTATGTTTTTGAAGTAAGGGATGAGGGATGAAAACACCGCAATCGCTTGCCTGGCGAGTGGGCGGCATGGTGGGCATGTTTTGCGCCATTTTGGTTTTATTGATTGCCATTGGCTCGGATCATTTATTGCAGGCAGCCTTGGATCAGCGGGCTAAAACCGAGCTCAATGGCAAGATGAAAGCCTTGCAAACGGTGCTTGATGCCAGTATAGCCGCCGATGAGGCAAAGCTGTCCGCGCAATTGGTGGGTCATCCTTATTTGCACTGGGCCTTGCTGGCCGAGCGCTCAGTCTTAAAAAGCTCGGATGAATTTGCTTTGCAGCAGGCTTTAAATATAAGCAAGCCGACGCAAGCAGGCGTATTTACACAAAAGGACAAGGAAGGGCGGCCCATTTTGCTGGGGGTATTGCCTCATGCTGGGCAATGGTTGGTGGTTTTTTTGGAAAGAGAGAATGATCAAAAACTACTCCGGCTGTTTCGCCAATCACAGGCTTTAGCCCTGCCCTTTGCCGTGTTATTTATTGCCTTCGGCTCATGGTTGGTGGCAAGGCGGGCCTTGCAGCCCTTGCAAAGCTTTAATACTTTAGTGAGTAGTGTCACCGCTGCGTCATTGCATGCAAGATTAAGTATGGATTCGGTGCCAAGCGAATTACAAGAGCTGGCAATTAGCTTTAATAGCATGTTGCAGCGCCTAGAAAACAGCGTGGAACGCCTCTCGCAATTTTCTGCTGATCTGGCGCATGAAATGCGCACGCCGCTGAGCAATGTCTTGGGCGATATTCAGGTCAATCTAAGTAAAACCCGCGAGGTGGCAGATTATCAACGCGTCTTGGCCTCGGCCGAAGAAGAGCTGCTGCGGCTTAATCGGCTGATTAATGATCTCTTGTTTTTGGCGAATGCCGAGCAAGCCGAGCAGGCTTTAAATCTGGAAGAAATTGAGCTGAAGCCGCTGATTGAAATGTTGTTTGATTTCTTTGATGCACTGGCAGAAAGCAAAAATATCCAGCTTATCCTTAGCGGTAGCGGTCAGCTTTTGGCCGATAAATCCATGCTGCAACGCGCTCTAAGCAACTTACTCTCGAATGCCATTCGGCACGCCGATCACGCTAGCAAGATTACGGTAGACATTAAGCAAGATACCCACGGCCTATCTATATCAGTAAGCAATCAAGGTGAGTCCATCGCAGCGGATCACTTAGCGCATCTATTTGAGCGTTTCTACCGCATCGACCCCGCCCGCAACCGCAACGACGGCGGCTCAGGCCTTGGCCTCGCTATTATTTCCTCGATTATGCAGCTGCATCATGGCGGGGTGACCGTAGATAGCCATGTTCACACCACTACGTTTTGTTTGAGGTTTGATGATGTGCGAGGTTGAAGTGCTTGAAAAGGCGGATTGCTTGGTTTAATCAGTGAGGTAGCCAAGCCATTGAGATGCTTGTTGCTATGGCTGTGGCCGAGTTAAACTGTCGTGAGTGTTACAATTGTTTGTAATGAATCCTTATTTAATGGTAAGCCGCGTGGCCCCATCGTGTGTCAAATGGATGTTAGGCCTGACAGCACAAGCTTTTGTATTTAGGGCCGTTATATGAACCGCATCCCTCATTAATTAGTTGTGCTCCGGCCTTGGCTTTTCAAATGAAAATAGAAAAATATTTAATCAAGGTCGATCCGGCATTACGAGGGGTGCTCGTTTTTGATGTGCTTATGACATTAGCCTTGATGATTGGCTATATCACGATTCCATGGTGGATTATTCAAAAAGGCAATGCGCAAGATTTAGCCATTTATGGGGTTATCACTGCCATTGCAACTTTTTTCTTATCGCCGCTTATGGCGCCATTGTGCGAGCGATATGCCAAGCGCAAGCAATTGCTACAAGGCACTGCCGCACTTGCATTCTCTGGTCTTTGTTTGATTGCGATAACTGGCCACTACAATCTTTGGCTTGTGACAAGCGCAGGGCTCCTTGCTGTTTTAGCGAATGCGTTTATCGACGGTGCATCGGTGACAATAACGCCCGAGCTAATCCCTGCCGCGCAGTTGCCTGATGCATTACAGCTGCGTAAAAGAGCCGCCTCACTTGGCCGTCTTTTAGGGCCAATTGTAGGTGGCGGATTGTTGGCGATGGCGGGAACAATCGCCACGCTTTGGGTCTATTTAGGCTTGGTGATCATTGCGCTATTTAGCGTTAGCCAAATCCCAGTCTCCATCAATACGATTGCACGGCCTCATGGGAAAAATGGCGTTGAATTGTGGTGGTTTGAATTTCGAGCAGGAATGAAAGCCAAGTGGACGGTGCCTTTGGAGCGTGGCTGGACCTTGGTCAATTTTCTAGTCTGGATATTTATTGGCCCTGCATTCGTTCTATTTATCCCCCTTAAAATACATTCGCTTGGCCTATCTGCGGCTTGGTTGGGCGCATGTGAGGCGAGTATTTCGATCGGTATGTTATTGGGTAGTTTTAATATTTCGACCTTCTTGGTCAATCGATTTGGCCGCTATCGAGTGCGGGTATGTGCCGCTGTTTCAGAAGGCCTTATCCTTGCTTGTGTTGGCCTAACACAAGAGCTTTGGGTGCTTATTGTAGCCTTTGCTTGTGCAGGATTTGCCAATACCTTGATGGTGCTGGTGGGCTCCACTCATCGTACTTTGGCTATTCCCAAGGAATTTAGGTTGCGGATTGGTTCGGTGAATAAGATGAGCACACAGATGGCCAGCACCATTGGCCCCGCTCTGGCTGGAATTGCTTTATTACACTGGCAATTACCGACTGTTTACACTGTATTTAGCCTTATGGCTGCCGCTATGGCCTGCTGCTTTGTATTGATACCGCGTTCAAAAGAGTTTTTTGAGCTTGATCATGCGCAAGTTAATGACTGGTATCGGAAGGAATATCCATCAGGATTTGAAACGCCTCTGATTAAAGGGGCTTAGCCTCTGAAACAGAGAGCCTCATGTTTCTATCTGGGCCATTTCAGGCGACCTACCCAATGATTATGTTTCAGCCTATAAAGCTAAAAATCCAAAAGAAGCAATACATGCTATTGCGTCTTTATGGCAAGAGGCCGCTCAATACATGGCACGTGGGCTGGCGCATCCAAGCTTTATGATTGGGACGGGTGAGCATGCTGAAGAGTTAGCGCCTATGCTCGCATCAAGAGCTAAAATGCTGCTCGACTGGTCTAGTGATCCAGAAATGTGGGAAGAAAATGAGGGCTAAATTATCTATCAAGAATACGAGTAAGCCGACTATCTTGAATCAAAATGGCAAGTGGTAGACCTAGGCCTTGGTGTAGTTTACGAATCATGGCTAAGGAAAGACGACGGCTGCGGTTTAATACTTCGCTGGCTTTCGATGCGCTGCCAAAATAAGCGGTCATATCGACAGGGCGTAAGCCTTGCGCTTCCATGATGCTTTGGATGGCTTCAACAGGATCGGGCAAGCTTGCTGGGTATTGCTCTGCTTCATAAGCCTCAAGCAATGTGGCTAATATTTCTAGCTTGTCGCCATCAGGCGAGCCAAGCGGTGGATCAAGATCAACTAATCGTGATACTTCGGTGAGGGTGGTTCGGTAATCCGCATCGCTATGAATTGGGCGAATATTCATGATTTACTCCATTTCTACAGTGGCCGCATCGACCGCGTTGTATTCAGCATGCGTGCCAATAAACTTGATATACACCACGCCGACTCGATAGGCGATGGCGACGATCAGCCGGTATTTATTGCCACCAATATTAAACACCACTCGGTTGTGCGCTACAAAGCTGGCGCTCGAAAACTCAGCTTTGATTTCCCCAGGGCTTTGCCATTTAGCCGCCTTAACCTTGTCTTCCCAGAGCGTAATCGCACTATGTCCATCAGGATGTTTCGTACTGAATCGGCGCAGTGGTGGCGAGGCGATGATCTTCATGATACTAGTTTAGTTCCCAAAACGGGAACTTGCAAGCTAGGGGCTTTCAAAACGAGGAGCAGACCGCAGTTAACTTTCCTTATCAACGAGATTCTGCCCTCTGTTTTTCTCAAGCCTTAACTCCCCTTAAGGTTTTCTCCCCGCTCTGTTTTTAAACTCCGTGTTCTCCGTGTCTACAGACCTTAGGTTTTTAGCGCCCCCTCCTTTTCGCATCAAGTAATACGCCGCAGGAATCACAAACATTGAGAGCAGCGGCGCGGTGATCATGCCGCCGACCATGGGGGCGGCGATTCGGCTCATGACTTCTGAGCCTGCGCCGCTGCCCCATAAAATCGGCAGCAGGCCAGCCAAGATGACTGAAACAGTCATAGCTTTGGGGCGCACTCTGAGCACCGCACCTTCGCGAATTGCCTCCAAAATCACGGCCAGCTCTAGTGGCTCATCGCCTATCTGCCGCTTCTCTAATGCCTGCTTAAGATACAGCAGCATGATCACGCCAAATTCAGCGGAAACCCCCGCCAGCGCAATAAAGCCAACGCCGGTGGTGATGGATAGGTGGTAGCCCAATATATACAAAAACCACATACCGCCCACCAGTGAGAATGGCAGCGTGGCCAAAATCAGCAGGGCTTCATCGATGCGCCGAAAGGTGAGGTAAAGCAGCACAAAGATAATCATCAGCGTGGCCGGAATCACCAGTTTGAGTTTGGCATTGGCGCGTTCTAAAAACTCAAATTGCCCTGAGTAGGCCACGCTTACGCCGGGGCTGAGGGTGACTTGGCTATCGATGGCGGTTTGCAAACGATGCACCACGCTAACTAAATCGCTATCCCTTACATCGATATAAATCCACGAGGCAAGGCGGCCATTTTCGCTTTTAAGCATGGGCGGGCCGTCGGTGATGCTGATTTTGGCGACCGACCCCAAGGTGATTTGTTGGCCCAAACTGGTCACAATCGGCAGATTACGCAGCGTCTCAGGGGAACCTCTTAGCTCACGTGGGTAGCGCACATTGATCGGATAGCGTGCCGTGCCTTCTACCGTTTCGCCGACATTTTCACCGCCAATTAAGCGGGCGACTACCGATTGCACATCGACCACATTTAGGCCGTAGCGAGCGGCTGCTGCGCGGTTGATATCCACATCGATATAGCGCCCACCAGTAAGCCGCTCGGCTAAGGCCGATGAAACACCGCTGACGGTTTTTGCGACTTTTTCGATGGCAATGGCGGTGGCGTCAATGCTGGCGATATCGGTGCCTGCCACCTTAATGCCGATGGGACTTTTAATGCCAGTGGCCAGCATGTCGATGCGGTTGCGAATCGGCGGCACCCAAAGATTAGCAAGGCCGGGGATTTGCACCGCGCGATCGAGTTCTTCCACCAGTTTTTTAGGCGTCATGCCAGAGCGCCATTGATCTTGCGGCTTAAAGTGGATGGTGGTTTCAAACATCTCCATAGGCGAGTTATCGGTGGCGGTTTCTGCGCGGCCTGCTTTACCAAAGACGGTGGCGACTTCAGGGATGGTTTTAATCAGGCGATCGCTTTGTTGCAGCAGCTCGGCGGCCTTGGCTGCAGAAAGGCCGGGCAAGGCACTGGGCATATACAGCAAATCGCCCTCGTCCATTTGCGGCAGAAACTCGCCACCTAATTGGCTGGCAGGCCAGAGCGCGGTGATAAACACCAAGACCGCTATGATTAAGGTGGTTTTCGGGCGCTTAAGCACGGCTTCTAGCAGCGGGGAGTACACCTTAATCAAAAAGCGATTCAAGGGATTACGGTTTTCATCGGGAATAGCGCCGCGTATCCAATAGCCCATCAAAATCGGCACAAGGGTGATCGATATCCCTGCCGCCGCCGCCATGGCGTAGGTTTTGGTAAAGGCCAGTGGCGCGAACAGCCTGCCCTCTTGTGCTTCTAAAGTAAAAATCGGAATAAAAGACAGGGTGATAATCAACAGGCTAAAAAATAGAGCTGGCCCTACTTCGGCAGCGGCGTGGCCGATAACTTGCCAGTGCTCAGCCCCCACTAGCTTTTGATCAGGATGCGCATGCGCCCATTCTTCGAGCTTTTTATGTGCATTTTCTATCATCACCACGGCAGCGTCGACCATGGCCCCGATGGCAATGGCAATGCCGCCCAGCGACATAATATTGGCGTTTACGCCTTGATAATCCATCACGATAAACGCCGCCAATACGCCCAGTGGCAGCGAAATAATCGCCACCAGCGCCGAGCGTAAATGCCATAGAAACACGGCACACACGAGTGCGACGACGATAAATTCCTCGAGCAATTTATGGCTGAGATTCTCTACCGCATGATCGATCAACTGGCTGCGATCATAGGTGGTAACGATCTCCACCCCAGCAGGCAGGCTTTTCTTGAGCTGCTCTAGCTTGGTGTGCACCGCGCTAATCGTGGCCCGGGCGTTTTTGCCCGAGCGCAAAATCACCACGCCACCCGCCACTTCGCCTTCACCATTTAGCTCGGCAATGCCACGGCGCATTTCCGGCCCAATCTGGATGCGGGCCACATCCCCCAGTTGCACGGCCACGCCATTGGCCGATGTTTTAAGAGGAATGGCTCTAAAATCATCCAGCGTTTTTAAATAGCCGCTGGCACGCACCATATATTCGCTTTCGGCCAGCTCAATCACCGCGCCGCCGGTTTCTTGATTGGCCTTTGCCATGGCATCCATCACAGCATCATGGCTGATACCAAAGCTAGCTAATTTCAGCGGATCAAGCACTACCTGATATTGCTTAACCATGCCACCAATCGACGCCACTTCGGCCACATTGGGCAAGGTTTTAAGCTCGTATTTAAGAAACCAATCTTGCAAACTGCGCAAATCGGCCAAGCTATGTTTGCCACTTTTATCAATCAGCGCATATTCATAAATCCAGCCCACCCCCGTGGCATCTGGCCCTAGGGCTGGACGAGCAGCGGCGGGTAATTTTGCTTGCACTTGATTTAAGTATTCTAAAACGCGGGAGCGCGCCCAATAGAGATCGGTATCGTCATCAAATAAAACGTAGACATAAGAATCGCCAAAAAAGGAAAAGCCCCGCACAGTCTTAACACCGGGCACAGACAGCATGGTGGTGGTAAGCGGGTACGTGACCTGATCCTCAACAATCCTCGGCGCTTGCCCCGGATAAGGCGTGCGAATAATCACCTGCACATCAGATAAATCTGGCAAGGCGTCGATAGGCGCATTTTTAACAGCCCAAATACCCCAAGCCACCAACATAACCGTGGCGAGTAAGACTAAAAATCGATTACGAATCGACCAGTAAATGACTTTGGCGATCATGGCTGACCTCCAGTCGGCAGAGGTGCTATTAAGTAATTTGATTTTCTAGTGGTGAACAAAGAAAAAATGTAATGAGCAGGCTCTTTGCATAGGGCTTTAAAGTCCCCTTGAAGCACGCCGAAGCGAGGAATAAGCGGATCGGGGTTTCGGAAAAGGGGTAGCGAGGCAGCGAGCGAGCAGCCTTTTTCGCCGAGCCGATTATCCGCAGTGAGGGGCTTTCGTGCTGGTCGGGGCGGCCTTCTTTGCTTACTTTCTTGGCCGTTCAAGAAAGTGAGTCCCCCGCGGGGATACCGCACCAAAATCAATGTGCCGAAGGCACTAAAAAGATCTTTTTGACCTTGGTTAGCGCATATAGAGTGAAACCGGCGGGTTGCACCCGCCCTACAAAAAGGAGGTTGGATCTGAAAAGTGCTCATCATGGCTGATCCCCAGTGGTCATCACCTGAATGCTTTGCACCACGCTGCCTTGCTTAATAAAGGAGAAACTCACCTGCTGGCCGACGCGAATCCCCTTCGCTAGACGGGGATTCGCCAAGGGAAAATCCATAGTCATGGCGGGCCAGTTGAGGCTAGCAATCGCACCGTGCTCTAGCGTAATTTGCTTGCTATCAATGGCTTTAACGATGCCTTGGCCTTGGTGCACCCCTTGAGTGGGGGCTGGGGTGGAAGTGACTGTTGGGGCCGAGGTGGCTGGGTTCATTCTTGCCAATACCCCCCGCAAGCTGGCCTCTGAATCAATCATAAATTGCCCAGAAACCACAATCTGCTCGCCTTCTTTTAGGCCGGAAATAATCTCGGTTTGCCCTTGATGCTCGCGGCCCGTTTTGACGTCGCTGGGTGTAAAGCGCCCTTGGCCGTCGCTGGTAATCACCACGCTGCGTTTGCCGGTGACGATAATACTTTCGCTTGGCACCAGCAAGACCGCACTGCTGTCAGGGTTGGCCAGAGAAATACGTGCAAACATGCCGGGGCGTAGCAGCCCCTTAGGGTTAGGAATCTCGGCCCTCACCCTTAGGCTGCGCGTTTCTTTATTTAACTCAGGCACGAGAGCCGTGACTTTGCCGCTGATGGGTGCATTGGGCCACGCTGCAAATAGAGCCTGAATCGGTGCGCCGATTTGTAGCGTGGCAGCTTGGGCCTCTGGCACTGCAGCCTCGATCCACATGCTGGCCAAGCCATTGATTCGTGCCAGTGGTGCACCAAGGCTCAGCACCATGCCTTGCCGCACAGATAGCTCGGCGATCATGCCGCTACGGGGGGCGGTAATGGTGATGGTGGCCTGCGGCTGGCCGCTTTGTTTTAGACGGGCAATCTGCGCCGCGCTCATGCCCAGCTGCTGCAGGCGAGAGAGCATCGCGCCTGCCAGCTCGGCATCATGGCGAAGTGCAAGATATTCATTTTGCGCGGCCAGCCATTCGGGTACGCGTAGCTCGGCAATCGGCGCACCGGCTGCAATCACATCGCCGCTTGCTAGTGGATAGACACGCTCCACAATGCCATTGCTACGCGCTTGAATAATCGCTACATCTCGATCGTTAAACACCACGCTGCCAGGAACCTCGATTGCTTGCGATATCGTGCCGCTGTGAACGGTGGCTAATTTAAGACCGGTGTTTTGTGTGAGGCTAGGGTCGATTTTGATGCTGTTGCTATTCGCTGCATCAGGAGCATCGGCATAGCGAGGCACCAGTTCCATATCCATAAAGGGCGATTTACCTGGCTGATCGAAATGCTGTTCAGGCTTCATTGGGTCGTACCAATAAAGCGCTTTGCGTGCCTCGACGGGAGCGCTGGCGGTAGCGTGGCTTGGCGTTGGTTTTAGCCACCAACCTGCGGCACTTCCGATAAAAAGGGCTGCAATGACTAAGGCGATGGTGCTATTGCGATTCATGATTAATGGCCCCCAGTCAGAAAGAAGATTTGCGCTTGGATGGTGGCAAGGCGGGAGGTCAGATCAAGGGCGCGTAACTGGGCGACTCTTTTGGTTTTACGAGCTTCAAGCACCGCATTGCTACTGCCCTTGCTAGATTGCAGCCCTGCTAAGGCCAGCTCGGCCTGCTTTTGAATTAAGGGCAGAGTCAGCTGCTTAAGCCTTTGCAGTTGGCTAGTCAGCGCATCGCCTTGTGCATTTAACTCGGCATATTGTTGGCGATAGCCTGCGCTACGAGCGGTTTTTTCTGCTTCGGCGCGTTGCAAATTGGCTGTGGCTGCGGCGATTTTTGGGTCTTGTCTCGATGCGGTAAAAAATGGCAGGTCAAAATAAATCCTCACCATCGCTTGGCTTTGCCCCATATCGCTGCGTTGCAGGGCCAGCTCCAATCCCCAGTCGGGGTGCTTGCCCGCTTCCATCAGCGCTAATTCGGCGCGGGCCGCACTAATTTGCGAGCTAGCTGCGTGCAGATCGGGTTGCTTGCTAAATTGATCTTCAGAGGCGGGTTCGCGCTGCCACACAGGCAGCGGGCCATTAACGATTTCGCGTGCGCGGTCAGGCCCAATCCAGCGCGCTAATAGCGCTCGCGCCTGTTGAAGCTCGCTCTTTAAATCATCACGTGCATCGGCTAATTGCTGGGTTTCTAGCTGCGCCGCCAAGGCATTGTCGGCCGTGCCGCCGCCTGCTAAAGCGGCACGGCTGAGGCTTAAGCTGTTTTGATTTTCGATGACTTGTGCATCAAGGATCTGTGCTTTTTCTTGCGTGTAATAAAGGCTGAGCCAAGCGAGCGTAGTGGCGCGTTTTACATTGAGCTGTGCATAGCGATGCTGGGCGCTACTCGCTTGCCATGCTGCAGTGGCGATTTGGCGCTCGGCTGCTCGCTTACCCGCATTAGGAAACTCCTGCATCAGGCCAATGCTGCGCATCGATTTGCCAACTTGATATTGGTCTTCTCCTTCTAAAGGCAGGCTATCGATGGTGAAGGCTATTTTAGGGTCGGGGAGCGATCCTGCCGACTGGGTTAAAGCATGTGTGGCGACCTCCCCTGACTGGCTGGCAATTAGATCGGGGGCATAGTTTTTGGCGGCAATTAAGGCTTCATCCAAGGTCAGTGCCTGTGCGCTAGACGCGCAAAGGACGAGCACAATGCTGCGCAGTGCATAAGGGAACATGGGTATTTCTCCAAATCTAAACTGAATACGAAACACCAAGACGTGAGGGCGAGCGAAGACGCACCGCTGTCATGGTGATGTTCAAATGGATCAGAGAAACAGGCTAGTTACGAAAGACTTGGTATTGGATGCGTAAGGGCACAGAGGAGGCGAGTAATGCAGGCGGTGCGGCTAATTGCTGATTGGGCATCGGTAAATAGCTATCGACTAAAGGCGCAAGCTGGAACAGGGTGAATAGCTGTGGAGTAGGCAGATTAGGTGTTTTATGGGCTTCTGATTGCGAATCTTTTTGGCAATGCGCCTTACACACCAAGGGCTGCTGGCTGGCTTTCATATCAACACAATCGCTCATATCGGCCATTTGCACCATCGCTGGGGCCTTAGGTAAGCTGGCTAGTGCATCCGCACAAGCATAAGCCGCCACAACGAACTGGCTAAAAGTCAGCAAGATCATTATCAGCAAAACGGCGAGCGGATGAGCTAAAAAGCGATATTTCATGAGCCTAGCTTTAGTGAGTGCACTATGTAGCTTATAGCAATGTGGCACGATTTTTTTTGATTTTGCTTAAGGTTACCCCTTAGGTAAAGAGTAAAACCCTCTTGTTTTCTGCATTAAATCTGCTCATAGGGTAATCGAGCTACATTTAAATACATCATTCATTATAGACATCTCCCTTCCCTCGCAGAGTCGCTTAGATACAATATTGTGCCTTATAAAATTAAAAGAACAATATTACGTATCCGTTCTACACAATAGATGTTTCTTTAAGCGCTTAAAAAACCACACCGCTGCTCAGTTTATTTATGGGGCTTTAAACTACAATATTTATCAGCCATATTTGCGGTATAAATTGGGCGAGTGCGTGTTTGCCTTGTTTTTTAGCGAGAAAAACAAGCGCATTTGATTGTTTTATAACGCGAGTTTGGTTTTTTTAAGAAGGATTAATTGGGACAAGTTGCTCGCCATGCCTTTGTTCTATTAGCGTTTACACTTGTCAATCTATTGCCTAAGGTAAAAGCCACACATTCAAAACGTGACAAGAGATACAATCAGTCACTAAAATGGCGTCCGCCTTAAATGATCACAAAGTAATATGCGTCAGATCGAAGATACTAAAACAGCTGAACTTCCTGGCATGCCAACAGCCAAGCGACGTGGCCGCCCTCCTCTTGGCGAGCGGGCGATGACGGCTGCCGAGCGCCAGAGAGCCAGTAGAAAAGCGCGCTTCCAAGCAGGTTTAAAAAATATGAGTTTAACGACACCAGTGCAATTTAATGCAATGGTAGATATTGCAACGCGTGAAAAATTAAAACGGGTTGCCGCGGAACAAGGCCTGACAATGGGCCAACTGCTAGATCGATTGATTGAGCAACTTTAAGTAAATTAAATGCAAAAAAAGACACCAGCGGTGTCTTTTTTTACGGCTAAAGCAAATAAGTTATGCTGCTGCTTTTGTTGCAACCACTTTTGCGCCTGCTTCAGCTGCATTTACAGTTGCGCTTACCAGTTCAGATGCAATTTTTTGACCTGTTTTGCTTACTGTATCATAGGTATTGCTGGCAGTTTCAACGACATTACGCAATGCGTTTACAGCAACGCCTGAGCCTGCTGGTGCGTTTTCAGTGGCTTTATCTAAAGTAGCCAGCAGGTTTTTGTTGAATTCTAAAACTTGTTCTTCGATCAGGCTGTTGAGTTCTTGCTGAGTTGCACTTGCCGCATCAAATACATTACGAGCCACCGACATACTTTTTTCTACGGATGGCTGAGCAAGCTGACGCTGAAATGCCACCAAGCCTTGTACATCTTTTACGCTTGAAAGCGCTTTCGTTGTTTCTGCGTGCTCTGCCATCAAATCACGAGTGATACCAATTTGCAGATTAACTAAACGCTCTACGCTGCTCAATGCAATATTGGTCAGACGTAGTGTTTTGTTCAGATTGGCTTGGCTTAGGTCCGCAAATTGTGTGGTGTTGAATTGTGGGGCTTTAAATAGGTCTTTGAACATGGTTTTTCTCCGGTTGTGCAGTGCAACAATGCAATTCATTATGAATGCACCATTCAGGGGAGTCAAACAATTTTGTGCAGTGCAACAAAATATTCAAATTCCAACACAAAAACAGAGCTAAGCCCTTGTATCTACAACGCTTCCAAGCCCTGCGGGGTTGTTGTATTTAGGTGCAGCAGGCACGGCATCAAGCAAGCTAAGCGCTGATTGTGCTTGAATATCCATGGTTTTTTTCATCACCATAAGGGCTGCAGTGCTTTGCACGGTTGCAGCGCCACTGGCACTTGCTGCGGAAACATCCATAAATCACCTCTAAGCAAGGATTTGTTGACTCCCATTCTAGCATTGGGCCGCTTTATTTTCTGCGTGAAATTATCTACTCCATCTTTGAGCCGCTTCGCGGCTGATGAGTGATAAAATGCGCGCATGAATTCGCCCTCCTTTATCCATTTACGTCTCCACTCCGAGTTTTCAGTCACCGATGGCATCGTCCGCCTTAATGATGCGGTGAAAGCGGCCAAGTCAGGCGGCATGCCTGCGCTTGGCGTTTCGGATTTAATGAACCTTTTCGGCATGGTGAAACACTATAAAGCCTGTCGCGAGGCCGGAATTAAACCCATCGTCGGTATTGATGCCTGGATAGAGAACCCAGACGATCGGGACACGCCCTTTCGTATTCTGCTGATTTGCAAAAGCCGAGCAGGCTATGGCCGCCTTTGCGATCTGCTATCGAATGCTTTTCGTAATAACCAATACCGTGGTCGTGCCGAGCTTAAAAAAGAATGGCTCACGAACGGCGATAACAGCGAGCTAATTTGTCTATCAGGCGCAGGGCTGGGTGAAATTGGCCAACTTCTGATTGCCGGGCAATACGATGCGGCTCTGGCAGCAACGCTCTGGTGGGCAGATACCTTTCCTGATCGTTTCTATCTGGAGCTGCAACGCACGGGCTTTCCAACGTGCGAGCCTAGCGTGCAAGGACACTTGGATTTAGCATCAGATCTGGATTTACCCGTTGTGGCTACCCACCCTGTGCAGTTTATGGATAGGGATGATTACAAGGCACACGAAGCGCGTGTTTGTATTGCCGAAGGCAATATGGTGTCGGATAAGCGCCGCCCTCGCCTCTTTACCGAAGAGCAATATTTTAAATCTACGGCCGAGATGGCCGAGCTGTTTGCCGATGTGCCGCAAGCCCTCGCCAATAGTGTGGCGATTGCCGAGCGCTGTAATTTATCAGTTACGCTCGGCAAAAACTATTTGCCGGATTTTCCTACGCCTGACGGCATGACGCTGGATGATTTTCTTGTTTTTGAAGCCAAACGCGGCTTAGAAACCCGATTGCAACTACTTTATCCGGATGAAACCAAGCGTGATGCCGAGCGCCCGCGTTATTTAGATCGGCTCAAGTTTGAAACCGATACCATTGTGCAAATGGGCTTTCCAGGTTACTTCCTGATCGTTGCCGACTTTATTATCTGGGCCAAGCACAATGGCTGTCCTGTTGGTCCCGGCCGTGGATCGGGAGCTGGGTCCTTAGTTGCTTACAGCATGGGCATTACCGATATCGACCCTACGGCCTATGCCCTGCTGTTTGAGCGTTTTCTGAATCCTGAACGCGTTTCCATGCCCGACTTCGATATCGATTTTTGTCAGGAAAACCGCTGGCGGGTCATTGAATATGTGCGTGAGAAGTATGGCGTTGAGGCGGTCAGCCAGATTGCTACTTTTGGCACGATGGCCGCCAAGGCTGTGGTACGCGATGTGGGCCGTGTGCTTGATCTGCCCTATATGTTTTGTGATGGCTTATCCAAGCTGATCCCTGCTGCGCCCGGCAAGCAATATAGCCTGGATGACGCGCTGGAAATGGAGCCCATTTTAAAGCAGCGCGTTGAAACTGAAGACGAAGTGAAAGAGCTGTGGGTGCTGGCTAAAAAGCTGGAAGGAATTACGCGCAATATCGGCATGCACGCAGGGGGCGTCTTGATTGCGCCCGGCAAGATCACCGATTTTTGCCCGATTTACTTAGCTTCTGGTGCGGATTCGGCACCGGTTTCGATGCTCGACAAAGACGATGTTGAAAAAATCGGTCTGGTTAAGTTCGACTTTTTGGGTCTGCGCAACTTAACCATTATTGAGCTGGCATTAAGCTATATCCGCGATATGGAAGGCAGCGCTCCCGATTTAATGCTGCTCGGTTTTGAAGACCCTGCCGCTTATAAAGTCTTTAGGGATGCCAACACCACCGCCGTGTTTCAGGTGGAATCGGACGGAATGAAGCGGCTGCTGGCCAAGCTAAAGCCAGACCGTTTTGAAGATATTATTGCGGTATTGGCGCTCTATCGTCCTGGCCCATTGGGCTCGGGGATGGTGGATACCTTTATTAACCGTAAAAACAAGTTAGAAGAAGTTGATTACTTTCACCCAGACCTGACAGCTTGCCTCGACCCCACTTACGGTGTGATCGTATATCAAGAGCAGGTGATGCAGATTTCGCAAATTATCGGTGGCTATACCCTCGGTGGTGCGGATATGTTACGCCGCGCCATGGGGAAGAAAAACGCCGATGAAATGGCTAAGCACCGCGAAAAAATCGCTGAAGGTGCGGCGCTAAAAGGCTACAACCCTAAGCTTGCCGAGCAGCTATTTGACTTGATGGCGAAGTTTGCCGAGTACGGTTTTAATAAATCGCACACGGCAGCTTACGCGGTGGTTTCCTACCATACTGCTTGGCTAAAAGCGCATCACTGCGCGGCGTTTATGGCCGCCACCATGAGCTCGGAGCTCGACAATACCGATCAGCTTAAAGTGTTTTATGACGATAGCGTCGAAACCAATAAACTGACTTTATTGCCGCCCGACGTGAATCACAGCTTTCATAAGTTTGTGCCCGTTTCACGCAAGGAAATACGCTATGCACTTGGTGCAATCAAAGGTGTAGGTGAATCTGCCGTGCAAATGATTGTGCGCGAGCGAGAAACCAACGGCCCATTCACTGATTTATATGATTTTTGCCGCCGCACCGAAAAGCGCGAAGTCAATAAACGTACTTTAGAAGCCTTGATTCGTGCGGGGGCATTTGATCAGATCGATGATCATCGTGCTCGCCTTTTGGCCAATGTAGAGCAGGCGATGGCTTTGGCTGAAAGCGAATCAGCCAATAAAAATCAATCCAGTCTGTTTGATATGCTCGAAGCCGTTGATGTGCCCCAAGTGGCCATTATTGAAGCGCCTCTATGGGATGAGCGGGTAAAGCTGGCCGAAGAAAAAAATGCAGTTGGTTTTTATATTTCCGGCCACCCTTTTGATGCCCACGCCAAAGGCATTCGCCAGTTTATTAAATCGTCTTTAGAGCGCTTAGAGCCAAGCCGCACGCCACAAATGATGACCGGCATTGTGAGTGGCTTAAGAATTAAAAACGGCGAGCGTGGCCGAATGGCTTTTGTGACCTTGGATGATGGCAAATCACGCCGTGATGTCACGGTTTATTCCGAAGTATTTGAAGCCAACCGGAACAAAATTAAAGAAGACACGCTCTTAGTGATTGAAGGCAAGGTTTCCGAAGATCGGTTTTCAGGAGGCTTACGCATTATTGCAGATACCATTTATGATATTGCAGAAGCGCGCAGCCGTTTTGCGCGCAGCATGACACTGGGAATGCGCCAAGGCATGGATGCCCAGCGTCTTAAAAACTTGCTGGCGCTGCACCGTGGTGGAGAGTGCCCCGTTGAAGTGGATTACCAAAATACAGACGCAGCCTGCACTCTTTCACTGGGTGAAAGCTGGAGAATTACATTGCACGATGAATTACTGGCAGAATTAAAAAGCTGGCTAGGAAATGAATCAGTTTCTGTTAAGTTTTAAACACAATTTTAACAACTACTGAAACACCTGATTACAACATGCTTAAAGAAAGCACAGCATCTAAGCCGAACATCAGTTTTTGACAAGGGATACAAATATGGACGAAGAAATTCGCAAGAAAGCCCTCGAATATCACCGCTTTCCTAAGCCAGGTAAGATTCAGGTTATGCCTACTAAGGCTTTATCAAGCCAACGCGATTTAGCGCTGGCTTACTCTCCAGGCGTTGCGGCTGCATGCGATGCCATCGTTGAAGATCCTAACGAAGCGCGCAACCTTACTGCGCGAGGCAATTTAGTCGCGGTCATCACCAATGGCACTGCAGTACTCGGCCTAGGCGATATCGGCCCGTTGGCGAGCAAGCCAGTCATGGAAGGGAAAGGCGTTTTATTTAAAAAATTCGCCGGAATTGATGTATTCGATATCGAAATCGATGAAAAAGACCCTGTAAAGCTCGTTGAAATCATTGCCTCGCTTGAGCCCACTTTCGGCGGGATTAACTTAGAAGACATTAAAGCGCCAGAATGCTTCTACGTTGAAAAAATGCTGCGTGAGCGGATGAAAATCCCCGTCTTTCACGACGACCAGCATGGCACTGCGATTATTGTGGGTGCTGCCGTTAAAAATGGCTTACGTTTGATCGGCAAGAAAATTGACGAAGTAAAACTAGTGGCCTCAGGTGCCGGTGCGGCGGCCATTGCTTGTTTAGACTTACTGATATCCTTAGGTGTAAAACGTGAAAACGTGACCGTTTGCGATTCCAAAGGTGTGATTTTTGTAGGCCGCGGCCCGCTGGATGAAACCAAACAGCGCTACGCGCAAACCACAGAATCACGCACGCTTAAAGATGCACTGGTGGGTGCGGATATCTTCCTGGGTCTGTCAGGCGCGGGTCTTGTTACCGGCGATATGATTCAGCTTATGTCAGCTACCCCGCTGATTTTAGCGCTGGCTAATCCTGATCCAGAAATCACCCCGCCGGATGCGCGTGCCGCACGCAGCGATGCGATTGTTTGTACTGGCCGCTCGGATTACCCAAACCAAGTTAATAATGTACTTTGCTTCCCGTTTATTTTCCGTGGGGCGCTAGATGTTGGCGCGACCACGATTAATGAAGCGATGAAGCATGCTGCGGTGAATGCGATTGCTGAATTGGCACATGCTGAGCAATCCGATGTCGTTGCCGATGCATACGGTGGCCAGAATTTAAGCTTTGGCCCTGATTACCTGATTCCAAAACCCTTCGACCCACGTCTGATTATCAAAATTGCCCCTGCTGTAGCACGTGCGGCAATGGAATCAGGCGTTGCAACCCGCCCGATTGAAGACTGGAGCGTGTATATCGAAGAGCTGACGCAATTCGTATACAAATCAAATTTATTTATGCGCCCAGTCTTTACTGCCGCGAAAAAAGCCAATAAACGGGTCATTTTCTGCGAGGGTGAAGACGAGCGTGTCTTGCATGCTGTACAAGAAGTAGTTGATATGGGCATTTGCCAGCCGATTATTATTGGCCGCCCTGCCATTATTGAAAATCGCATTGAAAAGCTCGGCTTGCGAATTAAAGCAGGTGTAGATTTTCAGCTGTGTAATCAAGAAGACGACCCGCGTTTCCGCGAATACTGGATGGAATACCACGACATTATGAAGCGTCGCGGTGTGGCAGAAGAGCTAGCCAAAGCTGAAGTTCGTCGTAAAACTACGCTGATCGGTGCATTGATGCTAAAGCGTGGTGAAGCGGATGCCATGATTTGCGGTACTTATGGTCAGTATCAGCGACACCACTG
Source organism: Iodobacter arcticus (assembly GCF_042664895.1). Taxonomy (NCBI): domain Bacteria; kingdom Pseudomonadati; phylum Pseudomonadota; class Betaproteobacteria; order Neisseriales; family Chitinibacteraceae; genus Iodobacter; species Iodobacter arcticus. The sequence goes on along the minus strand of NZ_JBHTBQ010000044.1, from coordinate 51,582 downwards.
GTATGTCAGCAATGTTTTGGGCTTACGTAAAGGTGCCAAAGTCACTGCGGCAATGAATGCCTTGCTCTTGCCAACGGGCAATGTATTTATCACAGATACTTACGTTAATCACGATCCAAATCCTGAAGAATTGGCCGAGATTACCCTGATGGCCGCCGATACCGTGCGTAAATTTGGTATTCAGCCTAAGGTTGCCTTGCTGAGCCACTCTAATTTTGGCAGCATGGATACGCCATCGGCACGTAAAATGCGCGCTACATTGGCCATCTTGCGTGAACGCGCGCCAGATCTGGAAGTCGATGGCGAAATGCATGGCGATGCCGCTTTGTCTGCAGCCGTACGTCAGCAAGTATTTCCAACATCCACACTGAAAGGTGAGGCAAATCTATTGATTATGCCTAATCTGGATTCCGCCAATATCTCCTTCAATTTATTGAAAATGACTAGCGGTGATGGCGTAACGATTGGCCCGATGTTAATGGGCTTGGCTGCGCCAGTGCATATTCTGACGCCAACGGCTTCAGTACGCCGCATTGTCAATATGTCGGCTTTGGCCGCAGTAGAAGCTGCAGCCAGAGACTAGTTGTAAAGTAAGCCCGGCATTTCTGCCTGTAAGATGCCGGGTTTTTTATTTTTCAGCGAAGGGAACGATATGAGTGAATACAACCCTAATGATCCATTCGGCTTGTTTACCCAGTTTTTTAAGTCTGCAGCGGGAAGCCCTTTTACTCCGCCCATGACGATCGAAGAAATTGATCGTAAAATTGCAGAATGCCGCACGGTAGAGCAATGGCTCTCCATGCAGGTAGGCATGCTGCAAATCACGGTTAAAACCTTAGAAATGCAAAAAGCAGGAATTGCTGCTTTTAAACAAGGACTCGACCCAAAGGACCCATGATTGATATTCGCTCTAGTCGCTCCCTCAGCCTCGCCGCCCTTGCTGCGGGGCTTTTTACTGCCTGTGCCACTCCTCCTTCTCCAACAGCACCTTCTTTACCAAAGCAAACAGCCTCTCAGCCTGCTCACGCTGTTTATCAGCCCAGCACTTGGCAAAAGCTGCCTAACTGGCCAGGAGACGATTTAAACGCTAGTTTTGCAGCCTGGCAAAAATCCTGCCCAAAATTAAAACAACAGCCTTGGCTTAAATTATGCAGCGAGGCCAAAAACATACCCGCTCAGAGCGCGCAACAATTTATTGAATCTCGCTTTAGCCCTTATCAGCTCACCAATGCTGATGGCAGCCAAACTGGCTTGATTACCGGCTATTACGAGCCAGTCTATCTAGGCAGTTTACAAAAAACCACGCTCGCCCCCTACCCCGTGTACGCGCCTCCTAAGGATATGATTACGGTAGAGCTGGCAGCACTTTACCCTGAGCTAAAAGGCAAGCGGGTGCGTGGCCGGGTAATCGCCAATAAATTAGTCCCTTATTTTAATCGTGCCGATATCGTAAAAAACAATATTGATGCACCCGTTTTGGCTTGGCTGGAAAGCCCTATGGATGTGCAGTTTTTGCAAATACAGGGCTCTGGCCGTGTACGTTTAGCAGATGGCAAGGAATTGCGCTTAGGTTATGCAGATCAGAACGGGCACCCTTATAAACCCGTTGGGCGTTGGCTGGTTGAGCAAGAAAAATTAAAAGCGGCCGATGTCTCGATGCAAACGATCAGAAGCTGGGCTGATGCAAATCCTGAGCAAATAGAAACACTGCTTGATAGCAACCCCAGTTATGTTTTCTTTCGCACCCTGCCTCCCTCGAATGACGGCCCAGTTGGAGCGCAAAACATCCCTTTAACCGCGGGCTTTAGCATTGCCGTTGATAAGAAAATAATTCCTTTGGGAAGTATGGCCTTTATTGCAACGGAGAGGCCGGATAACGGTGGAGGCATTCACCGGCTGGTCGCAGCCCAAGATACGGGCGGGGCGATTCATGGCACGGTACGCGCTGATTTTTTTTGGGGTACAGGCGATGCTGCAGGTGAGCTGGCTGGGAAAATGAAACAAAGTGGGCAACTTTGGCTGCTTTGGCCCAATGATCACCCCCTGCCTGCGGCGGATTAATAGCCGCATCTTAAAAACAATCTGATATTTTTTGCATATTTATAGATGAGGGTATCAAACCCTCATCTATATTTGCTTAAAAATGGTATTGACCACCCAAAAGAGTGGTATTTACTTTTGCCTGATTAAAATATTGATGTTCAATCTTTAAAGCCCAATGGCTGCCTAATGCCATACGTAATGCAAGGCCCACATTGCTATCGGTTTTATAATAATCTTTGGCACCTAAGCGTCCGCTTTCAAAACGTGTGCGACCAATGCCTAATTTTGCCTGTAGATCGAAGCGTTCATTAATCGGCAGGCTGCCAATCGCAGAAACACCATAATTGGCGCTGGGCGTGTAATAAGCTTCTTTATCAAACATCGTTGTCAAGCTATCAAATAAGGGGCTAACAATACCAAGCGCAACAAACTGCCCTTCAATTGCAAAATATGGATTAATTTGATAGGCAATTTGTCCGGAAAAAGCCGCATCGTATTCTGATGTGCGGCTATTGGAGTGCTGCGATCTTCCTGCTGCAAAATCAATCATTACGCCGGGTTTAATCTCGGCATGGCCATGAGCTGCAATCAACAAACAAAGTAGCGCACTCAGTAATCGCATCGTATTCCTTAAATAGAAAGTGTATTTAATTACGTGGCATTTATTCTACCGCACAATTACACAGCAAATACAAAATATTTCCTTATGCTTTCTGCGCCAATAAAAAATGACAGCGCTGGGCTGCCATTTTAAAAATAATTGTGCTAACGAATTACGCCGCCTAATTCCCGCCGTAAAAACGCATGAAAATGACGCATACCGTCTTCCATCGGGCTTTGATATGGCCCGGTTTCATTACGCCCTGCTGCATAGAGCGCACTGCGGCCCGCCTCCATTCTACGGATAATATCCTGATCCTCAACGGCGGTTTCTGTATAAGCAGCCTGTTCTGCTGCTAATAACTCAGGCTCAAACCATGCGATATCTTCCGGGTAATAAAATTCAACTACATTTTTATAGCTGCGTGGCCCCGTTGGAATAATGGTTGAAATCACCAAGGTATGCGGATACCACTCCACCATTATATTGGGATAATAAGTCAGCCAAATCGCGCCATGTTTAGGCGCTTTGCCTTGGCTATAGCGCATTAATTCGGAATGCCAGTCGGCATAGACTTGCGAGCCGGGTTTAGCTAATGCGTTATGTACCCCAACGGTTTGCACCGAATACCAATCGCCAAATTCCCAAGCCAAATCAGCGCATTCAACAAAGTGCCCAAGGCCAGGATGGAATGGATCGACGTGATAATCTTCTAAATAAACTTCAATGAATGTTTTCCAATTGCCTTCGTATTCATCTACGGCAACGCTATGGAATACATATTTAGAAAAATCTAAATCTTTAGCTACGCCCAAGTTTTTTAAATCGCCTTCAATATCGCGACCAGATTCAAAAAGCAGTCCATTCCAACTTTGCAAAGGCGTGCTGGGTAAATGCAGGCAAGGATTTTTTTTGAAGTGCGGCGCGCCAAGCAATTGCCCTTTTGCATCGTAAGTCCAGCGATGAATGGGGCAAACAGTATGAGCTTGATTACCTCGCCCTTCGAGCATTAAGGCCTGACGATGGCGGCAAATATTAGAAAGCAGGCTGATGCCGCCTTCGCTGCGCTTTAAATATCGTGCGTGATGATCGGCTTCAAGCACATGATAATCACCCACTTCGGGCACCATCAATTCGTGGCCGATATAACGCGGGCCGTGGGCAAATAAACGTGCTTGTTCTATTTGATAAAGCTGCTCGTCAAAATAAGCGCTTACAGGCAATTGTGAATTAACGATTGTGTCTTGCACAAGGGCAATATTTGCCACGCTGGACATATCCCACACCCCCAAAAAGAGAAGGTCTAAGAGGTCTTGCCACTGCCGCTGTATCCACAGCGAGCATCAGATGGGCGGGCAAGCCATCAATAAAAAAGCCGGGCATGGCGCCCGACTCGCAAAGGATCGTGATTTTCGCCGAAACAAGCCACTTTAGGCAAGTTATCTAGCTAAAAAGCCACCACCTCACATGACAAGTGGTGGCTTCGTCTTTTTACTTCACTTCTGCTGCAATATCGCTATAGCGCTTGATTTGATCAAAATTCAGATAGCGGTACACTTCGTCCGATTTTTGCTCAAGAATGCCAATATTTGCGAGGTATTCTGCATGCGTTGGAATCTTACCCAGCATTGCGCAAACTGAAGCCAGCTCAGCCGAGCCCAGATAAACACGGGTATCAATCCCTAAGCGATTTGGGAAGTTACGTGTCGATGTAGAGAACGCAGTCGAGCCCTTACGCACTTGTGCTTGGTTACCCATGCACAATGAGCAACCTGGCATTTCCATCCGTGCGCCAGTACGGCCCAATACGCCGTAATGGCCTTCTTCTGTCAGTTGCTGAGCATCCATCTTGGTTGGCGGTGCAATCCACAAACGAACTGGGATATCGCTTTTGCCTTCAAGTAATTTAGAAGCCGCACGAAAGTGGCCGATATTGGTCATGCATGAGCCAATAAACACTTCATCAATCGTATCGCCAGCCACTTCAGACAAGAATTTCACGTCGTCCGGATCATTCGGGCAAGCGACGATCGGCTCTTTAATATCGGCCAGATCAATTTCAATAATCGTGGAATATTCAGCATCCGCATCGGGTTGCATCAGCACAGGGTTAGCCAGCCATTCTTCCATTGCAGCAATACGACGCGCCAAGGTACGGGCATCGGCATAGCCTTCAGCAATCATCCACTTCATCAGGGTAATGTTTGAAGTGAGGTATTCAGCGATCGGCTCTTTATCAAGCTGCACCGAACAACCCGCAGCAGAACGCTCAGCAGATGCATCAGACAATTCAAAGGCTTGCTCAACTTTCAGCTTAGGCAAGCCTTCGATTTCAAGGATGCGGCCGGAGAAAATATTTTGTTTGCCTTTCTTTTCTACCGTCAGCAAGCCTTGCTTGATGGCATACAGCGGAATGGCGTTCACCAAATCACGCAGCGTAATACCTGGCTGCATTTCGCCTTTAAAGCGCACCAGCACCGATTCAGGCATATCAAGCGGCATTACGCCAGTTGCAGCAGCAAAAGCCACTAAGCCAGAGCCTGCTGGAAAGGAGATGCCGATTGGGAAGCGGGTGTGGCTGTCGCCGCCCGTGCCCACGGTATCTGGCAGCAATAAGCGATTAAGCCATGAGTGAATCACGCCATCGCCTGGACGCAGCGATACACCGCCACGAGTCGAGATAAATTCTGGCAATTCGTGGTGCATCTTCACATCCACAGGCTTTGGATAAGCCGCGGTATGGCAGAACGATTGCATCACCAAATCAGCCGAGAAGCCAAGGCAAGCCAAGTCTTTTAGCTCATCACGGGTCATCGGGCCGGTGGTGTCTTGTGAACCCACCGAAGTCATACGTGGCTCGCAATATGTGCCCGGACGAACGCCTGTTACGCCACAGGCTTTACCCACCATCTTCTGCGCCAAGCTAAAGCCTTTGCCAGAATCAATCGGTGCAACTGGGCGTTTGAATACGGTCGATGCAACCAAGCCCAGTGATTCACGGGCTTTATCGGTTAAGCCACGGCCAATAATCAAAGGAATACGGCCACCCGCGCGTACTTCATCCAGCAATACATCGGTTTTTAGGCTGAAGGTTGAAACAACTACGCCGTTTTTCTCGATTTTGCCTTCCAATGGGTAAACATCGATCACATCACCGGTTTCAAGCGTAGAGACATCCACTTCAATCGGCAAAGCACCTGCGTCTTCCATGGTATTAAAGAAGATAGGCGCAATTTTTGTGCCTAGGCAAAAACCACCAAAGCGCTTATTAGGCACATAAGGAATATCGTCCCCTGTAAACCACAGTACTGAGTTGGTCGCTGATTTACGTGAAGAACCTGTACCCACTACATCGCCAACATAAGCGATTTTGTGACCTTTGTTTTTGAGCGCATCCAGCTGCTTGATCGGGCCAACGCTGCCTGGCTGATCGGCCACAATTCCCGGGCGCGGATTTTTTAGCATGGCTAACGCATGCAATGGGATATCTGGGCGTGACCAAGCATCCGGTGCTGGCGACAAATCATCGGTATTGGTTTCGCCAGATACTTTAAATACCGTCAGCGTTACTTTTTCAGGCACAGCCGGGCGGCTGGTAAACCATTCCGCATCAGCCCAAGATTGTAAAACTTGCTTGGCAAAGACATTACCTGCATCGGCTTTCGTTTTTACATCGTGAAATGCATCAAACATAAGTAATGTTTTAGAAAGTGCGGCAGCGGCAATTGCGGCAACGCTCTCATCATCTAACAAATCAACCAGTGGCGTAATATTAAAACCGCCCAACATGGTACCTAATAATTCTGTGGCTTTAGCGCGGCTGATTAAACTGCATACTTCGCTACCATGCGCGACGGCGGCTAAGTAGGATGCTTTTACCTTGGCAGCATTATCTACACCGGCAGGCACACGGTAAGTAATCAGATCGACAAGAAAGGCCTCTTCTCCCAAGGGCGGGTTTTTCAACAGCTCGATCAGATCGACTGTTTGCGACACATTCAGTGGAAGCGCTGGGATACCCTGTGCTGCGCGCTCTGCAACATGCTGACGATAGACTTCTAGCACGGTTGGACCTTTCAAGTGATGATGGGATAGTGTCGAGAAAAACTCAGACTAGTGACATTTTACCTGTCTGGCTTTTAGATGTGAATCAAAGTGTAACGACTTTTGTTGCACTACAATAAAAAAGCCCCCCCACAGACCACCATTCGTCTTGCCCTAAAAGAGGCTAAGACGATTTAGCTTGCATTTATGCTACTTCATAGGTATGATCCGCAACCTTCTTTGTGCTTTATCGCACAAATCCCCATCGTACCCTGACCTTCCCCCGCCTGTGCTGTATGAGATGCGGATTGACCGGTTAGCGTCGATGTAACGCTGACGGCCGGTTTCCGTATTTACTTCCGGAATGCGCCCGTCTTCCCGCTCGCCGCGGGATATATTCAAAGGAATATTCATGCCACATCGCGAAACTCATTCTGAAACTACGCCTAACGCTTTTGCCGAAATGGGTCTTGCCACTGAATTAGTGCAAGAGTTGATTAAGCTTGGTATCACCACACCGACTCCAGTACAAGCTGCTGCAGTTCCATTACTGATGGCTGGCCATGATGTGATGGCATCAGCTCAAACAGGTACAGGTAAGACTGCTGCATTCTTATTGCCAGCCCTGCACAAGCTGTTTAAACCAGCTAAGCACAATGCACGTGGTCCACGCGTTCTTGTTCTTACACCAACACGTGAACTTGCTGAGCAAGTTGCTAAAGTTGCTACAGATTACTGCAAACTCATCCCACGTTGCAAGGTTGCTTGCGTAGTGGGTGGTGTTCCTTACCCAGTACAAAACCGTATGTTAGCCCAGCCTTACGATGTACTCGTTGCTACACCAGGTCGCTTATCTGACCTGATGCGCGGTGGTCGTATTGACTTTGGTCGTTTAGATATGTTGATTCTGGATGAAGCGGATCGCATGTTAGACATGGGCTTCATTGACGAAGTTGAAGCGATTGTTTCTGCAATGCCGAAAGATCGTCAAACCGCCCTGTTCTCTGCAACACTTTCAGAAACAGTACAGCGCTTTGCCGGCCCAATGCTGCGTGACCCACGCTTAGTTGAAATGGAAGTAACTGCTAGCGCTCAGCCACAAATCGAGCAAGCTGTTCATTACGCTGACGGTTACGAGCACAAGCAAAAACTGGTTGCAGCCTTGTTAAAAGAAGCCAGCGAAACACAATCGATTGTATTTACTGCAACTAAAGCAGACGCTGATGGCTTGGCTGAATGGCTGAAGCTGGAAGGCTTCCGCGCTGCAGCAATGCACGGCGATTTGGCTCAACGTGATCGTCGCCGTACTTTAGATCGTTTACGTCGCGCTGAAATCGACATCTTGGTTGCAACTGACGTTGCTGCCCGTGGCATTGACGTTGCTGGTATTGGCTTGGTATTGAACTTTGACCTGCCACGCTTTGCTGAAGATTACATCCACCGCGTAGGTCGTACTGGTCGTGCTGGTCGTACTGGTAAAGCCATTTCACTGGTTACTAAAAACGATTTCATGTTGCTGACACGCATCCGTCGTCGTTACAACATCGATTTCGGCACTGTTTCCATGCCAGGCCTTGAAGCACGCTTCAAGCCAGGTCAAGGCGGCAGCACAGGCGGCTACGGCGATCGCAAGCCTTCCGGTGGCTACAAAGGTAAGCGTCCACAAGGTGGTGGCGGTTACGCTGGTTCAGGCTCAGGCAATGGTGGCGGCGGCTACGGTGCAGGTAGTGGTGCAGGCAACGGCGGTGGCTATGGCGACAAGCGTCGCAATGAATCACGCGGTGCAGATAGCCGTGGCACAGGCGAGCGCAGCAGCTTTGGTGGCAATGCAGGTGGCGAATCACGTGAAGCACGTGGCAGCTTCGGCGGCGGCGCTGGTAATACCAGCAGCAACCCAGGTAGCTTTCGCAATGGTAGCAGCGACCGCGGCGCGCCACGAGCAGAACGCCCGGCCGGCAATGGTGAAACACGCCAGCGCCGCGCTAGCTGGTAAGCGTATCTAGCCATTGAATCTAACCCTTATTCTGGCGCTTGTTCGCAAGCAATCAGATCAGCGTCTTTAGATTAAATGAACAGCCCATCCTTTCGATGGGCTGTTTTTACTTATGAGCTAAGCCGTGAAAACAAAGCATCTAACACGCATTCGTCACCTCAACCCTAGCGATATCCCCGCAATCATGGATATCCAGAGTGCCTGCTACCCTGCCGAGCTACTCGAAGATGCCGCCCACTTACTCGCAAAGCACCAGCAATCCCCTGCAAGCTGCTGGGTTGCAACCATCCAAGAAGAAGTATCCGCCTATTTACTGACTCATCCATGGTCTGGCGATACCCCTCCCGATTTAAACGCACCACTCCCCCCTGCCAGCACTCACTGCAATATTCATTTTATTCACGACTTAGCCGTTCACCCCAAGGCACAAGGAGCTGGATTAGCCCGTTTATTAATGGATAGCGCTTTATCCTGGTCACAGCAACACCCCTTTACCCATCTGCGATTGATTGCAGTTGCGGGCGCAAAGCATTTTTGGCTAAAACAAGGATTCACCCTCATTGAGCCGCTTAATAACAAAATAATAAACAAGCTCAATCGCTACGGGCCTGATACGCACTATCTTGAAGCAAACCTTTATTCCACCCATAAAATATCGCCATAAGCGCACAAAAAAAACCAGCCCGCTTGCCTTAGCACTCAATTTTCTATAAAAAAATTAAACGCATATTCATTTCAATTAAATAAACCACGATCAAACGAGAAAATGACTAAACGCCCTCGCACCGTTCGCCGTAGCCGTGGTGCAGCTGAAGTTGATGAACTCATCCACATTGCCAGCAGCCTATCCCTGTCATGCACCCTTGCAGAAGATCGCTTCTGGCAAGATAAGCTCGTCGATTTACTCGAAGAGATCATTGCTGACGAAGATGAAGACACGCTCAACAGTGCTCTAGATACTTTATCTAAAACAGATCCACAAGCATGGAATGAGCTAGCCGATCTCGTTGAAGCATGCACAGAAACCCAGAGCATCACCATCAACAAACAAGAGTGCCAAACGGTGTTGTTTGCCGTGCCTCTATTAGCTTGGTCACGATTTAATATCCCTTCCGGCCCACTCGGCGATGAACGTACACAGCATTTACGCCAACACTTAAGTGAGCAAGTCTTTGCCAAAGGCGTTCACTTATCTTTGGCCGATTTTTTATTTAGCCCCGATCAGCTCCCCCAAGGCTATTGCAACACCGCAAAGCTGAGCAAAATGCTAGCCAAGCTAACTGCAGAAAATGGCACACTGGCATGCGAGCAAGCCAGTAGTGCAGAACCCGCCGCCTTTTTAACTGATACCCGTTATTTATTGGGGGCCATTGCTGCACCCAAGGGACAAGCCCTGTTTCGCTGGCAAGAGGACGAGGGCAGTACGCGCAAAGAAGTATTGGCTCAATGGCAAAAGCAAGGGCTAAGCTCACTGCAGCCTTTATTTGCCGGCTGCGCAATGGAATCACTCCTGCCCGTTTCCTACTTTGCCGCTTGGCGGGAATCTGATCGCGCCTCTAGGGGCTATTCGCTTCGCGCCACAGTGTCATTTCTACAATTACTACTCAATATTGAAGCACGGCAGCTCACCTGCGTCATTGCCGCATGCCATGGCAAACGCCTGGAAGAATACCGGGTTGGGTTTATAAGACGCAATGAAGAGCCCATGCTGCACGGCGTGGTCTGGCCACTCCTTGACGGAGAAGATGAGCACACCGAATGCATCGCCGAAATTGAGACCATTTTACGTGAATCAGGTATCACCGATATCGTAATTCACGAGCACACTTTTCCCATGGATCAATGCGATGATTGCGGCAACCCGCTATTCCCCAGCTTAGATGGCGATCTATTACATATAGAAACACCAGAGAACAACGACACACCCTCACCTCACCTGCATTAAAATCAAACAGCAGTGGCGAACGGCAAGCTCGCCACTGCAACGCAAGCCACACGGCCGACCTTGATAGACTATAATTACTGTGCCACTTAACTGAAATGACCTGCCATGCAAAAGCTCAGCAATCCCACTGATATTGCTCGTGAAACGCTCAAGCAGCTCACAACGCGCCGTGTTCCGCCCACACCCGATCATTACGAGTCGATTTATCATGAAATTGCCGGGACCACTGAGCGCGACAGATTACATCCTGCAATTAAAGGACTGATCGCCAGCATGGGGGCCTTTCCAAGACAAACCCCTGAATTACACCGCAATATTGAACAGATACAAAAGCACGCCAGTCAATCCAACTGGGCAAATATGCCTGCCTTAATTATTCGCAGCATTGAAAGCCAAGGTGGGCAAACCGGCCTAAGCCGCAGCTGGGCAGATTTAATTCGTGATCTCATCCGTCAATGGGAATTACGCAACCCTGTTTACACCCCCAGCCGTAAGCAAGAATCACTAGAAAAAGTACTGATTAATTTTGGCAGTGACGCCAGCTCCCTTAATGAAAAGTTATCCGCACTGATCAAGGCATGGGCCGGTGCCAGTGTAGAAAGCGGAGAAAGCCCCGAAGCCTTATCAGACAGCAGCTTTGACCCGGCCAACAACGCAACAGCAAACACCGCCCCCTCGGCAGAAGATGGAGATTGGCGGGATTGGCGAGATGCACTCACCCTTGCACTCACCGTAGGCATTGAAGCCCGCCTGACTCATAACGTTGACTTACAAGAAGAGGCAGCCAATCTGTCCACCGAAGTGGCTACGGTGACTAATCAGGCAGGCACCCAAAAACTCATGCCACGGCTACGTAAATTCTGGTTGCGGTTAGAACTGCAAAATGATCAGGAAATACGACTTTGCGACGGCTTAATGGGCTTGCTGCGTTTATTAACTGACAATATGGCGGAAGTTGTTATTGAAGATGAGTGGGTGCGCGGGCAAGTGGCCGTTGTACAAGCCATTATGGCGCAGCCCTTGGATATGCGAGTGATTTATGATGCTGAGGCAGGACTAAAAGAAGTTTTATTCAAACAAGGGCAAATTAAACACAACCTTGTAGAAACGCAAACCGTCCTTAAAAACATGATTGCCACATTTATTGATCGCTTAAGTGTGATGTCTGATAGCACCGATCAATATCACAGCAAAATCAGTGAATATACCGAGCAAATTCAACAGGCCAACAATCTAAGCAGCATCAAAGATGTGCTGGAGTCCCTGCTTGGTGACACACGCAGCATGCAGCTTGATGTGCGCCGCTCACGGGATGATCTGATCGAAGCCCGTGCTCAGGCCGACCATGCCCAACACCGCATTCTTGAGCTTGAACAAGAGCTCACGCACGTTAGCCAGAAAGTACGTACTGATCAGCTAACAGGTGCATTAAACCGCCGCGGTTTAGAAGAAATATTTGATGTAGAGCTGGCAAGAGCTTTACGCAGCGAAAGCCCACTCAGCATTGGCTTATTGGATATCGACAACTTTAAAAAATTAAACGATAGCCAAGGGCATGCTGCCGGTGATGCTGCACTTGTGCACTTGGTTTCTGTAGTGAAAGATCTTTTGCGCCCCAGCGATTCTGTAGCTCGCTATGGTGGCGAAGAATTTGTATTGATTCTGCCAGAAACAGGCATTGATGAGGCGGTAAGCGTGGTGCAACGCTTACAACGCGAACTCACCAAACGCTTTTTTCTGAATAATAATGAAAAACTGCTAATTACATTTAGTGCGGGTGTTGCGCTGGTTTTACCCGGCGAAGTAAGAGATCAAGTCATCGAGCGCGCAGACCAAGCCATGTATCAGGCAAAAAAGCTAGGGAAAAACCGCGTAGAAATCGCCGAAACGCCTACCGGTGTAGCCTTAAGATAGCCCTCATTGCCATAAAAAATGCCGCCATAACCATGGCGGCATTTTTTATTTTAAAAGCAGATCAACTCTTACTTTATTTAAGCAAATAGCTCATCAGGATCCACCACCGCCGTACCCAATTTAGCCACCACTACACCGGCAGCACGATTCGACCAATCCATTGCCTCTGGCAGCTCCAGACCCGCTGCCAGCATCAAGCCCAAGGTGGCAATTACGGTATCCCCAGCACCTGACACATCAAACACTTCATGCGCATGAGTTGGCTTATGCACGACGCCTTGTTTGCGAAACAGAGTCATGCCCTCTTCACTACGGGTAACAAGCAGCGCATCTAAATCCAAGGAAGCACGTAAGGCCTCGGCTTTTTCTGCCAGCTCGTCATCAGTTTTCCACTTTCCAGCGACCTGTTTAAACTCGCTACGATTAGGCGTTAGCAAAGTCGCGCCGCGGTAGCGCTCGTACTCATCGCCCTTAGGATCAACCAGCACGGTTTTGCCTGCGGCACGGGCAATTTCAATCATCATCTGCACATGGCGCAAACCACCTTTACCATAATCAGACAAAATCACCACATCAACATTCGGCAAGAGCGCTTTAAAATCATCTAGCTTCGCAGCCAAAACTTCATGGCTTGGCTCGCTTTCAAAATCAATCCGCAATAATTGTTGCTGCCTTGCCAGTACACGCAGCTTCACCGTGGTATCAATATTCAAATCACGGTGAAAATAAGTGTTTACTTTGTCAGTAAGCAATAGGTCTTCTAAGCTACGCCCTGCCTCATCGTCACCAATCACAGCCAAAAGATAAGCCTGCCCGCCGAGTGCCGCAATATTACGCGCCACGTTGGCGGCACCTCCTGCACGCTCTTCAGTACGACGAATTCTCGCCACCGGCACAGGTGCCTCAGGCGAAATACGCTCTACATCGCCAAACCAATAGCGATCAAGCATTACATCGCCCACCACCATCACACGCGCCTTTGCAACAGCGCGTTGCAGCATTTTTTTGCCTTCAGGAGAGAGCATCGCCTACCCCGCTAAGCTGGCGTTAATTGCAGCCAGTGTTGCAGCAGGATCTTCACTTTGAGTAATTGGGCGGCCAATCACAAGGTAATCGGAGCCTACTGCAATCGCCTCCTGAGGCGTCATAATACGGGATTGATCATTTACCGCCGTGTTGGCCGGACGGATCCCCGGTGTCACTAATTTGAACTCAGGGCTACTTAATGAGCGTACTAAACCCGCTTCATGGGCAGAGCAAACCACGCCATCCAGGCCGCAGCTATACGTCAGGCGTGCCAGCATTTCGACTTGCTTGGCAGGCTCTGGCAGCATTAACTCGGCCAAGTCACTGCTATTCATGCTGGTCAACACGGTAACAGCAATCAGTAAAGGGCGCTGCGGCAATGCTTCCAGCGCATCACGCGTGGTTTCCATCATGCGGCGTCCACCGCTCGCATGAACATTCACCATCCACACACCCAGCTCAGCAGCAGCCTTGCAGGCCTGCGCGACGGTGTTCGGTATATCGTGAAATTTAAGATCCAAGAAAACATCAAAACCACGTGCAACCAACTGCTCAATCAATTGAGGGCCGCAACGAGTGAACAACTCCTTACCCACCTTTAAACGACAAAGCGCTGGGTTAACACGATCAGCAAACGCCAATGCTTCGGCAGCACTTGCATAATCAAGGGCAACGACCACTTTGGATGAGGAAGACATACAAGATCCTGTGTTTATAACTATTTAAATAACTTCAAATTCTAAAATATCAATCAGCTGGATTTTTGCGCGCCGCGCACAGGCGGAAATGTTTCCCACTCGGTACATGCAGGGCAATGCCAGAAATATTGCTTTGCTTTAAAGCCACAATGCGTGCAGCGATACATGGTTTGCTCGCGTGTTGCATCGTGAATCAGCTTCACAATCAGCTCCAGCTCAACTTTCTGATCGTCTGGTGCGACTAAAAGGTGCGCTTCCAGTACTTTGCGCAAACTGGGCATGGTTGGATGCGCTTTAAGACGCTCGCGAACAAACTCATGCGTGGCCAGCAGGCCTTGCTCGGTGAGCAGCCGCTCATAAGCCAGATCCAGCACATCCAGCTCAGGATATTGCCGCAACAAACCAAGCAGAAGCTGAGTGCCCTCGCTAGCCCGGCCTTGTGCATCGTATGCGGCCAACAAACCTCTTGCAGCTAATGCGATATATAGAGGCTCTTGTGATTCAATTCTTAACCATGCTTCAATGGCTGCATCAACATTGCCAGCGGCAATCTCCAGCTCGGCAAGCAGCATATTTGCCCGAGCACATTTACGGTGCTCTGCGATGGCTTTTTGCAAATAGACTCTGGCAGCAGCAGGCTCGGATCGTAAAACACCTTGCGATGCTAACTCACAATAAAACTGCGCAATTTCATGCTGATAGGTGTGACGCTCATCGCGCAATTGCTGGGCGGTTTCAATTGCTTTCGCCCATGCTTTTTCCTGCTGATAAACGCCCAGTAATTCAACACGTGCCTGACGGGCATAATCGGTATCTGCCAGCTCAGTCAGCAAGCTCTCAGCCCGATCAAACAGGCCTGCCTGCATAAAGTCTAAGGCCAATTCAAATTGTGCAGTTTGCCTTTGTGCCACAGTGAGCTCACGCCGCACCAATAATTTTTGGTGCATACGAATAGCGCGTTCCAATTCCCCACGGCGACGGAATAAATGCCCTAGGGTAAATTGTAATTCAATCGTTTCTGCATGGTGACGTGCAATATCCACATAGACATCAACAGCTCGATTGGTTTCGCCATTCAATAAGTAATTGAGCCCTTTGAAATACGCCACCGGCAAGGAGCGTGTTTCAGACAAGACATGTTTAATATCTACGCGCGCAGCTAACCAGCCCAGCGCAAAAAATGCTGGCAGGGCAATTAACCACCAATATTCAATTTCAAGCATAAAGGGATTTACAACGCATCACGAGGTTGTTCAACAAAAAGATCTGGCGCTGAATCTGCGGTGGTTTGTTTGGTGCGTAATTCTTTTTTTAAGCTAACGACTTCACGACGCAAGCGAATAATTTTAGAAAAAGCGGCCAATAGACCAAACACAGCACCAATCACAAAGAAAACCAGTAGCAGCAAAGCAAGAGGCGCCTGCCAGAAGTAGCCTAAAAAGAATTTAAGCACTACAGGTTCGGCATTATGCATTGCAAAACCAAACATAATGACAAATAGAAAGAATTTGATAAGCCAGAACAAATAGCGCATTGGTCTAAACCATAGAAATAAGCTAGACCGTATTGTAACCGATTAAGCGCAATCTAAACGATCAGCAATCACTTGGTATTAAGTAAGAATGAAATACACCGCTCTTTTATGCAAAAAGGCGACACCCTGAGGTGTCGCCTTGAAGCAGAACATCAAATCAGGGCATCAACCCTTTCTCTCAGCTCTTTACCCGCTTTAAAGTGGGGAACAAATTTTTCCGGAACCGATACTTTCGTACCTGATTTCGGATTGCGCCCCACTCGTGGCGGGCGGTAATTCAGATCAAAACTGCCAAAGCCACGAATCTCGATGCGCTGGCCTTGAGACAAGCTCTTGGCCATTGCATCTAAGATGGTTTTCACAGCCAGCTCTGCATCCTTCGCAACCAGCTGCGGATAACGCTGGGCGAGCTTTGCAATAAGCTCGGACTTGGTCATCCCACCTTGATCCATATTACTCAGCGCCGGACATCTTAGCTTTCAGCAGAGCGCCAAGGCTAGTTGTACCTGCAGTGCCTGTGCTTTCTGTAGACAGCTTGCTCATTACTTCTGTTTCGTCAGCGGAATCTTTCGCTTTGATCGACAGATTGATCGAACGGTTCTTACGATCAACGTTGATGATCATGGCTTCAACTTCGTCGCCTTCTTTCAACACAGTACGGATGTCTTCAACGCGATCGCGTGAAACTTCTGTAGAGCGCAGGTAACCTTCGATTTCTTCAGACAGAGCAATGATCGCGCCCTTAGCATCCAAAGATTTCACAGTACCCTTAACAAGGGAACCTTTGTCGAAAGTAGAAACGTAGTTATTGAAAGGATCACCTTCCATTTGCTTGATACCAAGGCTGATGCGTTCTTTTTCAGTGTCGATAGACAGAACCATCGCTTCAACTTCATCGCCTTTCTTGTAGTTGCGAACAGCTTCTTCGCCAGCCACGTTCCAAGAAAGATCAGACAAGTGAACCAGACCGTCGATACCGCCAGCCAGACCAACGAACACACCGAAGTCAGTAATAGACTTGATAGCGCCCTTGATCTTGTCACCCTTCTTGAAGTTTTCAGCGAAATCATCCCATGGGTTAGCCATGCACTGTTTCATACCCAGTGAGATACGACGTTTTTCTTCGTCGATATCCAGAATCATTACTTCTACTTCATCGCCAAGCTGAACAACCTTGGATGGATGAACGTTTTTGTTAGTCCAATCCATTTCTGAAACGTGAACCAGACCTTCGATGCCTTGTTCGATTTCAACGAATGCGCCGTAGTCTGTAAGGTTAGTAACCTTACCGAACATACGTGTACCCGATGGGTAACGACGTGACAAACCAACCCAAGGATCTTCGCCCAATTGCTTCAGACCCAGAGATACGCGGTTCTTCTCTTGATCGAATTTCAGAACCTTAGCTTCAACTTCATCGCCAACAGCCAGAACTTCGGATGGGTGCTTCACACGACGCCAAGCCAAGTCAGTGATGTGCAACAGACCGTCAATACCACCCAGATCAACGAACGCGCCGTAGTCTGTGATGTTTTTAACGATACCCTTGATGATTGCGCCTTCCTTGAGTGTTTCAAGGAGTTTTTGACGCTCTTCGCCCAAGGACTCTTCAAGCACAGCACGACGCGAAACAACAACGTTGTTACGCTTACGGTCAAGCTTGATCACCTTGAATTCGATTTGCTTGCCTTCGAATGGAGTGGTGTCTTTAACCGGACGAATATCAACCAAAGAACCTGGCAAGAATGCGCGCAGACCGTTAACCATAACAGTCAGACCACCCTTAACCTTACCGGAAATAACACCGGTCATTACCATGGCTTTTTCGAGGCAGTCTTCAAGCTCAATCCACGCAGCCAAGCGTTTAGCTTTTTCGCGGGAGAGTTTAGTTTCGCCGTAGCCGTTTTCGAGGCTATCAATTGCAACAGGAACGAAATCGCCAACTTTAACGTCAAGTTCGCCGTTGTCGTTTTTGAATTCTTCGAGCGGGATGAGCGACTCGGACTTCAGGCCAGCATTCACGGTCACGAAGTTATGGTCGATAGCAACCACTTCAGCAGTGATCACTTCACCGGCGCGCATTTCCTGACGCGTTAGGCTTTCTTCGAATAGAGCGGCAAAGCTTTCCATGGAGCCGGACAGAGTAGCAGTAGTCATATAAATGGAAATTTCCAAGCATTTTTGGCGGAATGCCAAAAATAAGTTAGTTAAACAAATGTTGCAGCGCTTTGCGCCCTGCTAACACGACAAATACCCAAAAGGGCAAAAGCCACGGCCTAGGGCCATGGCTTAGGGGGCGATTCTAAAGAATTCTCTGTTATAGTTCAAGTACTTGGAGACAAAAGGTGTGATTTATAACAAGAAAAGCCACATTTAAAGCGATTGCATACGTGTTTTCCACGAGGATAAAACGCATTCCACCACCTGATCCAAGTTTAATCCCGAGGTTTCCAGCAATAAAGCGTCATGCCATTGACGTAACGGGGCCTCTGTCCTTGCAGCATCACGCTCGTCCCTCGATTGCAAATCGCGTGTAATTGCAGCTAAATCCGCCGACTCACCTCGGGCAATCAATTGCTGATAACGGCGCTCAGCCCGAACTTCTGCGGTAGCGGTGAGAAAAATCTTGAGCTGTGCATCAGGAAATACCACCGAGCCCATATCCCGGCCATCAGCAACCAGACCTTGTTTAGTGGCAAATGCACGCTGCCGCGCCAACAAAGCCTGCCTCACCGCAGCAAAAGCAGCCACTTGTGAAGCCCCTACTCCGATCGATTCGCTACGAATCACCGCACTTACATCCTGCCCGGCCAGTAAAACCCGCTCATTTTCAAAGCGCACGTCTAAAGATTGAGCGATTTGCGCAACGCTATGCTCATCATTCCAACCCACACCCGCCCGCTGAGCCGCCAAAGCAGTCAGACGATACAAAGCACCCGAATCAAGATAAGCAAACTCCAGCACCTCTGCCACACGTTGTGCCACCGAGCCTTTACCCGAAGCAGAGGGGCCATCTATAGCCAAAATAGCAATACCCAACATATTTTCCTTTTTAACGGCGCACACGCGCCGCTACTCTTTTAAAATTAATTCAATCGCATGCAACTCGGCCACATCGAAGGCCAAGTTTTGTACTGCTAAAATATTTTCTTGAATTTGTGCAACTTGGCTGGCACCAATAATCACCGATGTCACTTTGAGTAGCGCCCAAGCCAAAGCCATTTGTGCCAAGGTTTGTCCGCGTGATTGCGCAATATGATTTAAAGCTTTGACCTGAGCAATACGTAATTCCACTTTATCTGCAGTCAAAAATGGGTTGTCAGATGCGGCCGCACGAGAATCGGCCGGAATGCCATTTAAGTAACGCGATGTCAGCAGACCTTGCGCCAAGGGGCAAAAAGCAATCGAGCCGATTCCCTCTTCAGCCAGCACATCACACAAGCCACCTTCAACCCAGCGATCGAACATCGAATAGGATGGTTGGTGAATTAAGCAGGGTGTACCCAGCGCTTTTAAGATGCGGCTTGCTTCCTTTGTTTGCTCGGCAGAATAAGATGAAATCCCCACATACAGCGCTTTGCCTTGCCGCACCATCGCATCCAGCGCCGACATGGTTTCTTCAAGCGGCGTTTCTGGATCAGGGCGGTGCGAGTAGAAAATATCCACATAATCCAAACCCATGCGCTGCAAGCTTTGATCGAGACTGGCCATTAAATATTTACGGCTACCCCACTCACCATAAGGGCCGGGCCACATCTCCCAGCCTGCCTTGCTAGAGACAATGATTTCATCACGATAAGACTTGAGATCTTTAGCCAGAATCCGGCCAAACGTCGATTCAGCCGCGCCAGGTGGTGGGCCATAATTATTAGCCAAATCAAAATGCGTAATACCTGCATCAAAGGCAGAGAGAACCATATCGCGGCTGACTTCATAAGCGCGGTTTCCGCCGAAGTTATGCCACAGACCTAAAGAAATGGCGGGCAACTTTAAACCACTACGGCCCACTCGGCGATAAGGCATATTCTGATAGCGCGTTTCACTGGCTAAGTAATTCATTTTTATCCCTTTAGTGCAGAGGTAAGAATACGCGAAAGGGAACGATTATGACCTAGACTGACTCCCCCATTGATTGCGCGCCGTGCTGGCGCGAACAATCTGCTCGTTCAAGCCTAAAGCATCGTGGTTTTCAATGCTGTCTATTAATGCCAGTAATTGTGCCGCATTGGCTTTTAAATCTAGCAAAATGGCTTCTTTATTGGCCAGCGTGATATCTCGCCACATCTCCGGGTGAGAAGCTGCAATACGGGTAAAATCCCGAAACCCCGTGGCCGCAAAATCAAAGCAAAGCTCGGCATTATGGCGATCAAGCACCGCATTCATATAGCTAAACGCCAGCAAATGCGGGACATGACTTACCGCAGAAAAAACACCGTCGTGCTCTGCCGCGCTCATTTCAAACACTTGCGCACCGCAGGCTTGCCATAAGGATTTTAATAACTCGATCGATTCAGGAGCACTTTCAGCCAGCGGCGTCAACACCACTCGCCGCCCTTCATACAAACCATATTGCGCAGCGGCGGCGCCTGACAATTCAGAACCCGCAATAGGGTGACCCGGCACGCAGCGGCTTAAGTGCTGCGGCAAGTATTGCTGATAGAGCGCACATACATCCTGCTTGGTGGAGCCTGCATCACTCACGATGCAATGCGCAGGCAGATGAGGTGCAATTTGCTGCAAAAGCGCCGCCATCTGACCAACTGGCGCACTAAGCAAGACTAAATCAGCATCTACCACGGCCGAAGCGGCGTCATTACTGGCTTCGTCAATCACTTTTAACTCAAGTGCCCGCGCCAGATTGTCTGGATTGCGACCCACACCCACCACATGCTCGACGCACTTTGCCCGCTTGAGCGCCAAAGAAAACGAGCCTCCAATCAGGCCCGTCCCAAGCAAAACCAGCTTTTTAAGCTTGCGCATTAATCACCCAAAACCTCGAGTAATACATATTTAAATGCGGAAGCATCCGCAGGCGGATTGGCGACTTTCTCGCGCCGTACTTTGATTTTGTAGCTTTTACCCGCCACATAATCGAAGCCTTCGATCTGATTATAAAAAAGAGTCCATTGCCCAGAAGGTGTTTCACGTATTTGCATGCACTCCATTGGAGCCACACCCGTGCATGACTTTGTTTCTGGCGCAATATAGAGCACTTGCTCGATGGCATCGGCCTGACGAACAAACGTTAAGCGCTCACCCTTAGCTCCACTAAATTCTAGGCGATTTGGCTGTTTTAATTTAAAGCGCTTAGCACCTTCAAATACCGCCAGCACGGCAGATTCATTGCGTTGTGCAACATCCCCCAAACAGGCCATACGTGTTGTTGCAAGCGGACCCACTTTAAACTTAGGCACGGTGCTGATTGAGCCTGAATAACGATTGCATCCGGCAAAACCACTAATGCGATCGCCTTGAATTGTTAAGGTGGGCGCTTTTTCATGTGGACGAGACGAAGCACCTGCATGCCGCCACTCACTTAAAACATAATCACCATCGAGCAAAGAACGCGCCTCTACCAAGGCAGACAAAGACAGCAATGCGATCAGCGCTGTGTTTTTAAATATTTTCATGTCAACCCTCTGCAATTTATAAGGAACGCCCTAGCGCCGCAGCTAAAGGCCTCAATCCCGCCATGAGCTTCATTAAATCCGCCGGACTCAAGGCCTGATCTGCCGCATAGCGTGCCTCAGCAGGGCAAGGATGCACATCCAGCAACACCCCGTCAGCGCCGGCAGCTATCGCTGCTTGGGTTAAAGCAGGCACCATCCATGATTTACCACAGGCATCGCTCGGGTCGACCATCACAGGCAAATGAGTTTCCTGCTTTAATACAGCAATTGCGCTGATATCTAACACATTGCGATAGGCATTTTCAAAAGTACGAATACCATGCTCGCAAAAAATAATATTATGATTGCCTCCCGCTGCAATTGATTCAGCCGCCATCAGCCATTCAACAATCGTGGCGGATACGCCGCGCTTTAGGATAATCGGTTTATTAATTCGCCCTACTTCTCTGAGTAAATCCAGATTTTGCATATTGCGCTCGCCAATCTGAATCATCTCAATATCGTATTCCATAAAGGCATCGAGCATACGCACATCAGGCAGCTCGGCCACCACGGGTAGCTGATGGCGAGCAGCAGCGTCCTTAAGCCAAACCAAGGCTTCGCGCTCTTTTCGCGGCGCGGCATAAGGCTCTGCATGAAATGCACCGCAACGCATCAGACGGCAAGATGCTGTGGCTAGCGCGTCGGCCGTTAAATCCATTTGTTGCGCCGATTCGGCGGCATAAGGCCCGGCAATGATTTGAATTTGTGCGCCACCAATTTCAATGCCGCGCACTTTAATCGTTGTGCCATGTGGGTGGGTACTGCGAGAAACAATTTTGTATTGCTTGGCAACGCGATTAACTCGATCGACCCCTGGTAAAATCGCAAAACGGGAAGGCTCCAGCCTTTCCTCGTCACCAATCACGCCGATAATCGTCAGCTCTGCGCCACGCGAAAGATGTTCTTTTAAGCCAGACTGATGAATCTTATGCACTACCGCATCGATCTGCGCTTCACTTGCACCGTACTTCATCACAATAATCATACGATCGCCTTTTAATACGGGCTCATAAAAAACCTGCAGGTGTTTATTACTGCAGGTCTTTATTAAAATATTTTCGCCACTTATTCTTCTTTAAATTGCTTAGCTGCCAGTTCCAAATAATAGAACATCGAAACGATCGTCAATATGCCGGCCACATACAACGCCAACTCGCCCACAAATTGAGTAGAAACACCTGGCAATAAAGGTCCAGACCAAAGTAATAATAAAATAGCAACCATTTGCGCACCGGTTTTTAATTTTCCGATATAAGCAACCGCCGTGTTTTTTGATTTACCCAGCTGAGCCATCCATTCGCGTAGCGCAGAAATGGTGATTTCTCGACCAATAATAACCACCGCCAGCCATGCAGGTGCACGTGCCAGCTCGACCAATAGAATAAGCGCTGCGGCCACCATCAGTTTATCGGCAACAGGGTCTAGAAACGCGCCAAAACTGGAAGTTTGGTTCCAGCGACGTGCTAAATAGCCATCAAACCAATCGGTAATTGCCGCTAGAAAAAATAAAGAGCCCCCTACCATATTTTGCATCGTCACCGGCATCACGGTGGCTGGCAGGTAAAAAACGCCCACAAAAATAGGGATCAGCGCCACGCGCAACCAAGTCAGAAAAATCGGCAAATTAAAAGGCATGCGAATACGGAACCCAATGGCAAATATTGCAAGAAAACCGCATTCTACCAGCATGTACCGGCATATTAGCTGTCAATGGTATTTTATTGCGCGCATTCGTAAATAATCTGCAACAGGCGCTTAAAAGCCATAAAAAACCAGGCATCCTGGAATCAAGCATGTAAAACCGCATAGATTTTTTCTGCCAGTGCAGAGTTGATCCCTTCAACCTGTTTTAATTCAGCTAATGTCGCCGCCTTTACACCCTGCAAACCTCCAAAGCTCGCCAATAGTTTTTGGCGGCGCTTAGGCCCGATTCCTTCAACATCTTCCAATGAAGAAGTCACCCTCGCTTTTGCTCGCCGTGCGCGGTGGCCGGTAATGGCAAAGCGGTGTGCCTCATCGCGAATTTGTTGAATCAGATGCAAAGCAGGATGATCGCGCTTGAGCAAAATGGGCGCAGGCCTGTCATTTAGAATCAATTGTTCTAGGCCCGCTTTGCGTGTCTCACCCTTGGCCACGCCCAGCAAAATAGGGCTACTCATTCCGACTTCGGTCATGGCTTCGGTCGCCATCGAGAGCTGGCCTTTGCCGCCGTCGATCAACACTACATCAGGCACAATGCCCTCGCCCGCAGCGATTTTACCGTAGCGCCGAATCAACGCTTGGCGCATCGCGGCATAATCGTCCCCAGGCGTAATGCCTTCAATATTGTAACGACGGTATTCTTTGGGCTGCATATCGAAGCGGTCGTACACCACGCAAGAAGCAACGGTGGCTTCACCCATGGTGTGCGAAATATCAAAGCACTCGATCCGCGCCACTGTATCAGGCCAATTCATCGCCTCAATCAAAGATCCTAGACGCGCGTGTTGCGTGGCAGTTTGGCTGCTGCGCTGCAAAATCGCCAACTCGGCATTTTTAATCGCCATATCCAGCCAAACCCGCCGTTCGCCATTGGGATTGCTATTCAGGATCACTTTATGTTCGGCTTGCTGGCTCAGTAAATCGGCCAAGACCGCTGCATTCTCAGGCTCTGGCTGGCAAAAAATCACCGGCGGCACATTACGATCTAAATAATGCTGCGCCAAAAACGCCTCTAGTGCGGCAGGTGCATCGTAGCCATCCGCATGAGATGGAAATAGATTTTTATCCCCCACATGCCGACCACCACGTACCATGGCCAGATTCACGCAAATCATGCCGCTGCTAATCACGCAAACCACAATATCGGCATCGACTTCACTGCTATTGCTGGATACAAATTGCTTATCCTGAATCCGCGATAGCGCACTAATTTGATCACGAATGGCGGCGGCCTCTTCAAACAACCAAGCCTCAGATGCGGTTTGCATCCGCGTTTCTAATTCGCCCAATACTTCACTGGCTTTGCCATTTAAAAAACGCACCGCGTTATTTACATCCGCGCGATAGTCGTCAGCCGTAATTAAATCCACACAGGGGGCCGAGCAGCGTTTGATTTGATGCAATAAACAGGGACGGGAGCGGTTGGCAAATACGGTATCTTCGCAGGTGCGTAGTTTGAATACCTTTTGCAATAACTGAATACTTTCTTTGACCACATAGCCATTCGGGAAAGGGCCGAAATACTGATGACGCTTATCTAATGCACCACGGTAATAAGCCAATCTGGGCGAGGCATGCCCAGTAATCACCACATAGGGATAGCTTTTATCATCTCGGAATAAAATGTTATAGCGTGGGCTTAATGCCTTAATCAGATTGTTTTCTAAAACCAGCGCCTCACCTTCAGAGCGAACGACCGTCGTTTCTAAGTTGACCACCTGTGCCAGCATCAAGCGAATACGCGGGCTGTGATCATTTTTCTGAAAATAAGAACCAACGCGTTTTTTAAGACTAATTGCCTTTCCCACATACAGCACCGTACCGTCCGCGCTAATAAAACGATAGACTCCTGGCTGACTCGGCAAGCTTTTAACTTGCTCCAAAAGGACTTCTTGCAAACTTAGGGTGACAGGACTCGAAGGGGGCTCTGGTAAAGATTGTTCAGGCATGGCTCAAAAATAGTCAGGATGAGAATGTAATTCTACCCCTAAGCCGCAGTGGCCCGCGCCAAATAAAGTGGTTTTTATACTGAACAGCACTTTGCTTGCCTTGTGAAGCAAACACCCTAGTAAGTAATGCGTTATTTTAATGACGCTTTAGCAAGAAAAAACAAAGCACAAGGGATGCGTTAGCTCTGATGGCGGAGCTAGATTTTTCTTTCTAAACTCGCCATCTGGATATCGATTCATCAGGCAGGCTTGAGGATCAAGTCAAGTCCACTGCTTGCTGCACAGGCGCGGCAAACGTAGAAACCTGTACCTCCTTAATACTTTCTTCGTGAGCGTTCACAATAAAGAGATATAGGGCGATGTGCACAAAGGCAACAAAGAAAAGAACCAGTAAGTGTGAAGTGGTTTTCATGATGGTGACTCCATTCAGTGCTGTCGATAAGCTCACTGTAATGGGCCAAATGGCGAGTAGATAGGTGTAAGCGATAAGCTGCTAAAAGCTGGGGTTGAAATGCAAAAAACAGTTATTGAAGTGCTATAAACAAAGGGGTGCGCCAAAAAAGCCGAGCGACTGCTCGGCTGCTCGGCTTTACTTGCTTAGCAATACTTCGACATAACGGCGAACACCCTCTTCTACCGTAAGGAAGTCTTCGTCGTAGCCAGACTCCCTTAGCAAGGTGGTATCGGCCTCGGTAAAGCTTTGGTACTTACCTTTGAGCGAATCTGGAAAATCAATATATTCCAGTACGCCCTGAGCGATCATTTCTTCCAAAGTGAGTACTGATTTGCCTTCGTGCTCACGGCAGGTATTGACCACAGCCAATGCGACATCGTTAAATGGCTGTGACTTGCCCGTACCTAGGTTATAAATTCCACATACATCGGGATTATCTAAGAACCATAAATTGGCTTTAACGACGTCTTCTACCGAAATAAAATCGCGGGTATGCCCGCCGTTGGCATAGCCACCATATTCACCAAACAATTTCACTTTGCCGTGTTCACGGTATTGATTGAAATGATGAAAAGCCACCGAAGCCATGCGGCCTTTATGCTGTTCGCGTGGACCATACACATTAAAATATCGAAAGCCCACTACCTGCGCGGTAATTTCATTCATACGCTGGCGCAGCACTTGATCGAATAAAAGCTTGGAATAGCCATAAACATTCAAAGGCGCTTCGCAATCTGGGCTTTCAATAAAGCCATTATCGCCATTGCCATAAGTGGCCGCGCTGGATGCATATAAGAATTGCACTTCTTCAGCTTGGCACCAATCAAACAGGGCCAAAGTATATTGATAGTTGTTATCCATCATATACTTGCCGTTATGCTCCATCGTGTCCGAACAAGCGCCTTCGTGGAAAATGGCGGTAATTTCGCCGTCATAACGCCCTTCGCTTAAATCAGAAATGAAATCTTCTTTATCGGCGTAATGACTAATTTGGCAATCGACCAGGTTTTTAAATTGATCTGGCAGGGCTAAATCATCCACCGCAATAATATCGGTTTCGCCGCGCGCATTCAGTCCCTTAATAATATTTGAGCCGATAAAACCGGCCGCTCCGGTAACTACTATTGCCATTTTGTTTTCCTTTCAAATCATCGTCATTAAAGCGTGGGCAAGATAAAACGCTTACCCACCCTACATTTAATCTTTGCCAATTCTCGTGCTGAGCGCCAAGAACAGCCAAGCGCCGTGCGGCATCCATTGCTCTGTCCAGCGCCAGCTATTGGCCATGGTGGCTATTTCAGACTTTTTAAAATCAATATCGTTTTCGTCATTTAAGCCGCTGGTAATTCCATTGCACACTCCGCCCGGCGCATTATAAAAGCCGACCTCATAGCGTGGATTATTGCGGCCCCAACCTTGCAGCATGCAGGCGTCAAATGGGTTTGCGCCTAGCAGCCAATCCAGCGCAGCTTGCTCGTATTTTGCCAATTGT
The DNA here is from genome assembly GCF_042664895.1 of Iodobacter arcticus. NCBI lineage: Bacteria > Pseudomonadati > Pseudomonadota > Betaproteobacteria > Neisseriales > Chitinibacteraceae > Iodobacter > Iodobacter arcticus. The sequence goes on along the minus strand of NZ_JBHTBQ010000044.1, from coordinate 24,516 downwards.
GTGACTAGGGGCGATTCACTAGCAAACAGCGTTTGTGCGCGTGAGCTAGCTGCCGCGATCGAGCCTAGCCTAGCGTTCTCGCCCTGCCACCAATAGCCAGTGCCATTGTCATGCGGAATAAAAAACTGCTCGCGTCCTGTTTCGCCAGCTTGCTTTACAAACTGCCGTGGATAGCCAAAGGGATTGTTTGCGCTGGCAAAAGTGATTTTGAATTCATACTCAAAAGCACAGCGCAGCACTTCGCGAATCCGCCCAACTAAAGGCGAGCCAGGCACAACTTCGATAAAGCGCATCAGCGCGATATAAGGCAGGCCCGCTTCCGCAGCGTGAAAATAACTACGATCCCCAGCAGCATCGGCCTTAAACCAACCTTGTGCCGTTTGTCGTTCCAATAGATTTAAAACACGCCGTGCAGCGGCATCTGCATAAATCCCTTCGCCACTCACTGCCAGTAATTCGCAAGCCGCCAGCAAGGCGCAGTAATCGTCGATAATGTTTTCAACGCCATTATCTAAGTATTCAAGATTGTGCTGCTCAAGATGGGCAAAACCACGCTGCGCTGCTTGCAGATATTGAGCACGACTGAACTCGCCATCACGCTGCAAAACCGATGCGCGCGCCAAAGCGGCAATCGCCACGCCACCGCCCTGACGGTAGCCCGCTTGATAGCTGGCAAACTTCTCGCCTTTTTGCGTTTCATAAGCGCAAATATCACGCCGGTTTTCGTCTTTAGACCATTGATCAAATACGGTAATATAAAAATAACCCGCCGGATCTTGCATACGCAGCAGGTAATCCGCGCCGTGCAAGGCTTCGTCGACGATTCTTTCATTAAACCACTTGGATTGCGGCGGCAACTGCGCCAAGCCGTCGAGCAAATTCCACACCACTTGCGGTGTTTGCTGCGGATTCATAAAGTTGGCAAACGACAAATGGCTCAGATATTTAGAGCAATCCCCCGACGCATCGTACCAACCACCGTGCACATCTCGGCGCTCTTCACTCCCCCACTTAGGTCGACTACGATCGGCTTCGTCATACAAACCAGTGCAACGCTGGCCTTTGATGTAATGCACGACATCCGACAGGATTTGCTCAGAAAATAGCTTTTTAGCAATGCTAAAAGTATGCGAGGCAAAAGGAGGATTGATGCCATCAACGACTAGAAAATACTCACCCTCAACATCTAAGGAAGAGAAATCAGCCGTCCAGTAATGCCACCTCCCCTCGCCCCAATGATCTACGCCGCCGCTTTGCTTGATCTCACCCGCAAAAGCCAGCTCGCGGCTCTCTGCGTGATACACGCTAAAATGGCGTGCTGCAAAATCAGTAGGCGCATCAATAATGGCGGTTTTTTGCCCTGCCAATTCAAAACCAAGGTGATTCAATAATATTTTCATTTACGCGCCCCCGTGTGTATTCAGCCAGTTACGTACAGCACCCAGCATCCCCGCATGATTACCTGCAGTTGCAAGTGCCAGTTTGGTCATTGTTTTAAAATCGGGTAAAAGTTGTTGATCAACAGCATTGCGAATAGCGCTCAAAAAAAGCTCGCCGCGCCCTGCAATGCCGCCGCCCAATACAATTTTTTCTGGATTAAAGGCGTAGATTAAATTGGCAATCCCCGTAGCGAGTAGATCTAACCACTCAGCCACCACCTTTTGCATCAGGGCATCCCCAGCATCTAGGCGAGCAAAAATCACTTTGCCATTTAATCCAGCCCCTCCTGTTGTGGCTTCTGCGCTGCGCACCAAGCCCGACATCGACGCTTGCGATTCCCAAATCTGCCCGCCGATCTTCATATAGCCCCACTCACCGGCTGCGGCGCGATGGCCACGATGTAAGCGCCCGCCCAAAACAATACCACCACCAATCCCTGTGCCAATGGCAATCGCCAGATAATCTTGAACGCCTTGTGCTGCGCCCGTCCAGCCTTCGGCCAGTGCTACACAGTTCACATCATTTTCTGCCGTTGTAGGCAAGCCAAAAGCGTTTTCGAATGTAGGGATCAGCGCTATTCCGGGGTAATCCGGCACGGCTTCGGCGGCACCAAGCACCGTACCACGAAGAGGCTCGATCAGGCCAAGGCTGCTAATGGCAATACCAATCGGCTGATACTGGGCAATCAAGGGCTGGGCTAAAGCCAGCAATCTGGACAATAAAGCGGGGCCGCCATCTGCCGCGCAGGTATTTTGAACTTCAGCATAAAGCACTTCACCCGTGTCGCTAACGATGCCGTATTTAATTTGTGTGCCGCCAATATCAAAGGCTAAGAGATGGCTCACTCGTTAATTTCCCACTGAATAGCTAATTTGCCCTGAGCGAGCAGATAGCGATTAGCCGCGGAAAAATGTCCATTGCCAATAAAGCCGCGATAGACCGATAACGGCGAAGGATGCGCTGAACACAAGATGCAATGCCGATTGGCATCAATCAAGGCTTGCTTCTTTTGCGCATAAGCGCCCCAAAGCATAAATACGATATGGCTGTGTTGTGCAGCTAGTGACTTAATTAAAGCATCGGTCAGCACTTCCCAGCCCTGTCTGGCGTGCGACGCGGCTTTATCGGCCTCAACGGTTAACACACAATTGAGCAACAAAACACCCTGCGCCGCCCATGCTTCCAGATTCCCATGCTGAGGTGGGTTGTGGCCTAGATCGCGCGCCACTTCTTTAAAGATATTGACTAAGGATGGCGGCGACTTAACGCCAATGGGCACAGAAAAGCTTAAGCCATGCGCCTGGCCCGCGCCATGATAGGGATCTTGTCCAAGCACAACCACCCTGACCTGCTCTGGCTTCATATATTCAAGCGCGGCAAACCATTGCGATGGCTTGGGATAAATCAGCTTACCTGCAGCAAGTTCAGCCTCTAAAAATGTACCCAGCTGCTGCCACTTTGCACTTTGCAATACATCACTCACTAAAGGCTGCCATGCGGCAGGCAACGTCATCACGTTTGTGCTCCGCGCTCGGCATGCACAATGTGGCGATGGTTTCTGAAAACAGTGCGCTCAAACCAATCCCGTAAGGCTTCTTCTTTTAATAACAAACGGGCCGTTACTGTATACGCTTGATCCGCTCCCACGCATGCAACAATTTCGGCAGGTAATTGCAGGGAAAAAGGCAATACTTGCGAAAGACTGATTGCCAACGCGCCATGCGCCCCCACAGGCAAGGCAGCCACATCACGCCAAGAGATCGTCTCTAAACCAATCACGACTTCTTTAGCTGCAGGCAGATTATGGCTGGCATTTTTAGCAGTCCAAAGCAGCATCAAATCCAGCTTGGCATGCAAGGCGTCTTGCGCATGGCTTCGCTCATCACTTGTGGATTCAAACTCGGCCAAAACAGCAAGGTATCGCGTAGCCTCAAAAGCACTTTGCTGCCACACGCCATGCCACACCAAGGGCAAATGGGCCGAAAAATGCACACCATCAGGAACAGGAAGCTGATTCATAGGGTTTAACCTAGGTTGTTTTTATAAATTATAACGCGACAACGTTGTCTTTTCGCAGATGACAGCTAAGCTTTCAAAAAGACCCATGACATTATTGAATTGGAACTTACACCATGCGCTATCTTGTCCTCATGATAAGCCTAGCTTTTCCCCTCGTTTCGGCCAGCGAGCCAAGTCATGATGCGCCCGCCAAAGCCCCTGCAAAGGCAAGCCCTGAAGCACCTAAAACCAAGCATGATGCCCCAACTGCCAGTCATGAGGAGCCTGCACCGCCCGCCCCACATACGGCACCCGCAGGCAAGCACGGCATTCCTCCCCGCATAAGCGCCCCTCGCCCTGCCGCTAAAAAACACAAGCCCCCCACGGCGGGGCACGGCACAGCAGCCGCAAATCACGCTGCACCGCATGCAGGCGGGCATTGGGGCTATGAAGGGGGCCGGACTGGACCCAACAACTGGGGAAGCATGAGCCCTTCTTTCGCCCTGTGTGCAGAAGGAAAAGAGCAATCCCCCATTAATATCACCACCAGTTATGCGCAAGAAATGGATAAGATAAAATTCAGCTATGGCATGACAAAAATAACGGTCATTAATAATGGGCATACGATCCAACTGAATATCGACCCCGGCAGCTTTATTGAAGCATTAGGCAGCAAATATCAACTTTTGCAATTTCACTTTCACACTCCCAGCGAAGAAGCCATTGGTGGCCTTCGCTATCCAATGGTGGCGCATTTAGTACATAAAAGTGAAGAGGGAAAATTAGCCGTGGTTGCTGCATTGATTCAACAGGGCGCGCAAGATAACCCATTAATTGAAGCGTTCTGGGACAAAATACCTAGCGAGCATAATGAAACACGTACTTTTGACAAACTCACCTACAGCCCTGCTGCCTTACTGCCACTCGACCAGTCTTTTTATACTTTTATGGGTTCTCTGACCACGCCACCCTGCTCTGAAGGCGTGCGTTGGCTGGTCATGAAAAATCCACTGAGTATTTCGGCAAGGCAAATTGCTCGTTTCCAGAAAGAGTTCCCCATGAATGCAAGGCCCATTCAGGCAATCAATGCACGTAATGTAATGGAAGGCATGTAATCACGCCCCATCAAGCACCGAGCTGCCTTTGCCGTTCATAGCAAAGAATGGCGGCCGCTGCTGCCACATTTAAAGACTCAATTTGCCCGCCCATTGGAATAGTCAGCCGTAAGCTGGCCATTTCTTGCATCGCTTGCGAGACCCCCGCGCCTTCAGAGCCTAAAACCAAGGCTAAATCACCCACCAAATTCGCTTGATACGGTGCAATCGCTTGCTCAAGCACGGTAACGGCCAAATCACCATCAAACTCGGCCGCAAAAGCAGGCAAGTTTGTGTGCTCAAGCATTTCTAAAACAAAATGAGCGCCCATCCCTGCACGCAACACTTTAGGCGACCAGATATCGGCGCATTCATCGGCCAGCAGCACCTGATCAACACCAAAAGCCGCTGCAGTGCGCAAAATCGTCCCTACGTTACCAGGATCTTGCACTCCGTCCAGCAATACGCAAAAACCGTTAGTCTTAGCCGCAGCGGCAGCAGGGATACAGTAGAGCGCCATAATGCCGGTGGTGCTGGGCAAATCGCTTAGCTCAGCAAACAATACTTCATCTAAAACACATTGTTCGGCCGTAAAGCGCCGCAATACGGCGAGCACTTCCGGATTATCTAGCGCGGCAGGAGTCAGAATAATTTTTTCAACTTCGCCGCCCACATCGGCCAGCGCAAGTAAAAGGTGCGTGCCATCCAGCAGGGTTTGCCCTGTTTTACGTCGTTCACGACGGCTGGAAGACAGTTTTAATAAAGACTTAAAAAAAGGATTCTGACGTGAAGAAATAACAAGCATAAATAACCTAAAACAATCAGCGGGGCTGAGCGGGGTGATGAGATAAAGCGCGGCTGGTTAGCAAGCCAATCTGCTTAAAATGTTGATAGTGAGCATCCGCAAGGAGATCCCCTCCTCGCCGGTCTGCATAAATAATGCCTACCGCCTTATCGCCTACAAAAATCGACATAGCACAAAAATCTTCCGGCCCAATTTGGGCGCGAAATCCAGTAGGCAATATGGGCTCTAAACTCGCGGCATTACCAGAATTTAGCCAAATACTTTGCTGCTTGAGCATCAGTTTTGTCAGCAGATGCGGCTCATCCAGTTTGACATGGAGCTGCCGCGCAGGATCATTTGCCTCAATACCGTGAGCAAAACGCGCCTTGATGGCGTTTTCTCCGGCAACCAGCAAAGCAAATAAAATACGCTTCATGCCCAGCCCTTCGGCCAAAGCACGCACGGCCAAGCCCATAATCTGGTTAGCTGGCGCACCTTGCGCCCCTGCCAGATGCAAAGCCTGCATCCGCTCAGCAAGAACATCTACTTCAGGCTTGATCACTTCGGGCTTTGCCGGGGCCGCCGGCGCTGATGCCTGTGTGGCCACAACAGGCTGCGGCCATTCGCCTGGCAGCATAGGCAACCAGCGCGCAGCGGGCCAGCCTTGTTTTTGCGGCTCAGTGCGGGCGTATTGCAACATCAGGCGGTTCGTTCGCTGCCAAACATCATCAACGCTGGTGCCCAGTATTTCTGCCATGATTTGTAGCGCGCTACTTACATCTGGCTGCCACCAGCCTCGGTCAAGCAAATGAGCCAGCTGCAATGTGGCATGCTGCAAAGCCTGTCTAGATAAGACTTCACCGCCCGTATTGGCGAGCAATGCACTTAAAGATGGCGGCAACGACCAAGCTGCCAGTAAGGAATGAGGTTGATCCCGGCCACGTGGCGCGGAAGGGTCGGTATCGTGCGCTAATAGCTCAAGTATTTCTGGCACGTGGCTAAACAAGGCAGAAACAAAAACCTCGTCTAAATGCGCATCGTAACGCTCGCCAGCAAACTCACGCGCCATTTTTGCAGCAAAACGACTATCCGCAATATGCTTATGAATGCGGGCAATGGTTCGGGGATGGCTTTGCAAAACCTCTTCCAGCACAGGCATTCGGGCAAAGTGCTCGATAAAGGGGGCGATACCCATCAGCATCACAATGCCATTAATCGTGGTGATATCAGCCGCTAAGCTGCTTTTTTGCCGCTGATTAATATAACGCAGTGCTTGCGCGGTAAGCAGCGGATCTTTTAAAACAATATCGGCTAAATCGGAAGGATGCAGACGATCTGCGCGGCGCAAGGCCGCTAGTAATTGTTCACGGCTTGATTGCAAAATAGGCAGGCCGCGCCGCGCCCAATAGGCAAGCCAGGCGACATTACTTGTTGCTGCTGTTGGGGTTAGATTTTCCATACTAAAAGTCGGCTGCCTTTCCAATCTCCAATATTACATACGCGCTCAGGTGGCACATTGGGAATATCAAAGCTATTGCTAATTAACAGGCTGCCCGGACGCATTTCTTTTTGTGCCTTTGTCCAAAGCAAGCTCATGGGCTCAGGGGATAAATAAGCGTAAACCACATCATAAAGTGCTAAATCGGCGGCAAAAGCATCGCCATGTCGCCAGCCCGCTTTGCTATTGGCTAAACGAATGCGGCCAAGCAACCAAGGAAGCCATGAAAACTCAATCCCATCGACTTGCACATCAGGCCGGTGGTGAACAAACCAAGCCAGTACCGTGCCGGTGCCTGCGCCTAAATCGAGCAAACGCGCGCCTTTTGGAACCTGCTCCGCCAATCGCTCTAATGCACGTGCATTGCTTAAATAAAGGGGGACCCGATTACGCAATACGCCGCCAAAAATCATCCAGCACAATAGGAGTGCCGCCAGATACCAAAGCGGATCAATCGAGAAATGGAAACCCAGCAATAATAAAAACGGAAATGCCAAGTGAATAAATCGCCACCATTTTCCATCATGCCAGCGCAAAGCCCCAAATAAAGACAAAAGAGCAACTAAAATGGCCCAGTGCAATGCGGGCCATTTAAAAACACTGACCATCAGCGCAGCCATCATCATTGCGCATAATTGAATGATGGCAAAACGCAATGCCTGCGTCATTGATCTGTCTTTTTCACAGGAGCAACTTCTTCCTGGCTCTTTCCTGCCTGCTGACGAATATTGTCTTCCGCATCATGGTTTAACACCACAATACTGATCCGCCGATTAACGGGGTTGTAGATATTGCCCTTATCAAGCGGCACAACATCGCCAAAGCCATTCACGCGCAATATTTTTTTATCAGACAAACCACCCGCTACCAATTCACGGCGAGAGGCATTTGCACGATCCGCAGACAACTCCCAATTGCTATAGCCTTCATCTCCGCCGGCAAAACGGGAAGAGTCGGTATGCCCTGATAACGAAACCGCATTAGGGACTTCATTTAAAAACTCTGCAATTTCCCGCAACATGTCCCGACTAAAAGACTCCAAATCCGAGCTACCAGATTTAAACATCGGCCGATTCTGCTCGTCTACAATTTGAATTCTTAAGCCTTCCGCAACCATATCCAATTTTAATTGGTTTTTAAATTGAGCAAGCTTCGAGTTTGCTTTGATTTTGTTATCCATCAAAGCTTCAAACTTTTGTTTTAACTCTGATAGACGTTTTTTGTCTTTAACCGCTTCTGAAGGAGGATCACCTTTTTTAACCTGCCCCGTTTGCTTGGTTAAATCATTCCCGCCGCCCTTAATTAAAGACGTAGCGTCGCCCGCACCGTCCCCACCCGACATCGACACTTTAAGCGGGTTAGCAAAATAACTGGTAATCCCCTTCATAGTCCCCTTAGAAACCGAGCCTAATAACCACATCAATAAGAAGAAGGCCATCATCGCCGTTACAAAGTCGGCATAGGCAATTTTCCAGGCACCGCCATGATGGCCATGACCGCCTTTTTTGATGCGTTTTACAATAATGGGGCGTTGTGAATCATCGCTCATTTGGGGCTACCTTAAAATCAATGCGGTTTTACTTACCTTTGGCGCTCTTAACGTGCTCTTCCAACTCTTTAAAGCTAGGTCGATCACTACCACTGAGTGCTTTACGACCAAATTCAACCGCTACTTGCGGAGCATAGCCATTCAAGCTGGCCAACAAGGTGACTTTCACTGACTGAAAAGCAATACTCGTCGCGGCGTTTTGTTTTTCCAATACCGTCGCCAATGGACCAAAAAACCCATACGCCAACCAAATCCCCATAAATGTTCCCACCAGCGCGGCACCAATTAGCTCACCCAAGGCAGGTGGAGGTAAGTGTAAAGAACCCATCACGTGCACCACGCCCATAACCGCCGCCACAATACCGAAAGCGGGTAGACCATCGGCTAATTTGGTAATCGCATCAACGGCAACGTGTGCATCGGCATGATGAGCGTCTAATTCCACATCCATCAGATTTTCAATCTCCATGGAATTAAGATTCCCCCCCACCATTAATCGCAGGTAATCGCAGAGAAACTCAGTGAGATGATGGTCTTTTTCAATTGAGGGGTATTTAGAAATAATCGGGCTGGAATGTGGGTCTTCAATATCGGTTTCAATCGACATCAAACCTTCTTTTCTCACTTTTGAGAGAATCTCAAACATCATGGCAAATAAATCCATGAAAAAAGGCTTGGTATACGGCGTGTTTTTAAACAGTAAAGGCAGGGCTGCGACGGTTTGCTTCATCCCCTTTCCACCCTGAGCAGCAATCATCGCACCGATAGCACCACCGAAAATAATAACAATTTCTGATGGTTGCCAAAATACGGCCAAATGCCCGCCGTGAGCGGCGTAAGCGCCCAGAATACAAACACACATAAAAATATAGCCAATAATGACGAACATGCGTCAGCTTCCCTGTGATAACTATATAAAATAACTTACTCTGACTGCATATTAGAATATTGAATAGAACGCCACAACTAATCAAAGCGAATTAAACAGAAAAGTCTGATTTACCAAAGAGACGCTTGTGCATAAGCCTTGATCACCGGACCAAAACTTTTTCTATGCACAGGGCAAGGACCAAGGCGCTTTAACGCCTCTAAGTGCTGGGCAGTGGGATAGCCTTTATGCTGGGCAAAGCCATAGCCGGGATATAAAACCTCAAAGGTTTCTACATCTCTATCCCGGCTGACTTTGGCCAAAATCGATGCAGCAGAGATGCACGCTTCTAAGGCGTCCCCCCCAACAATCGCACGCCCTGGCACAGTTAAACCCTTAGGCACACGATTGCCATCGATCAAAGCTTCATCAGGCACAACAGATAAGCCAGCAACAGCACGCTGCATCGCCAGCATGGTGGCGTGCAAAATATTTAACTCGTCAATTTCTTCAATCGAGGCGGTTGCTACCGACCAAGATACAGCGCAAGACTGGATTAAATCAAAAAGCACATCACGACGACGCGCCGTGAGTTTTTTGGAATCATTTAAACCGGGCAAATCATATTGGGCGGGCAGAATCACTGCAGCCGCATACACCGCGCCCGCCAAAGGGCCTCTACCTGCCTCATCAACACCACAAATCAAACTCACGCCCTCGCTCCCAATACTGAGCACACCGCATCTGCCGCTCGTTCAGCAGCACCGCAGCGCAGGCTCAGATGCAAATCGGCAAAGCGTTGGCTTAAACGCGTAGCAAACCGCTTGTCATCGTATAAATTACTGATGGCTTGCACCAAGTTGTCCGCTGTTGCATCATCTTGCAATAGCTCAGGCACAATAAACTGCCCCGCCAGCACATTTGGCAAACTGACATAAGGCAGACGCAGTTTTCTTTTGACCATGCGATAAGTCAGCGACGACAAACGATAAGTCACCACCATAGGCTGACGCGACATCATGGCTTCCAGTGTTGCCGTGCCAGACGCCAGTAAAATCACATCCGCCGCCTGCATGGCTTCATGCGCATGACCAAACATCAAGCGAAACGGCAGCGCTTGTGCGCCCTGCTTCCAGATTTCCTGCTCAAATAGCAAGCGTGTTTCACGCGTCACAAAAGGCACTAAAAACAAGGCATTTGGATAACGCTCAAGCAGCTTTCTTGCTGTTTCCACAAATAAAGCAGCCAGCATTTCTACTTCGCTTTGGCGGCTACCCGGCAACAAAGTAAACACAGCTTTTTGTGCTGGAATTTCCAGCACTTCGCGTACAGCAAGCTGATCGGGCACCGCAGGAAAAATCTCTGCCAGAGGGTGCCCCACATAAGTGGCGGGAATAGACGCTTCCTGATAGATTTTTTCTTCGAAAGGAAAAAGCAGCAACATATGCGAAACGCATTGGCCGATTTTTTTAAGCCGTTCCGAACGCCAAGCCCAAACAGAAGGCCCAACATAATGTATCGTTGGAATACCCGCCTGTTTCAAAGCTTTTTCTAAGCCAAAATTAAAATCAGGCGCGTCAATCCCAATAAATAAATCAGGTTTATCCGCGAGCAATTGTCGTTTTAATTGCCGGCGAATGCGTAGTAATTCGGGCAAATGACGAATCACCTCCAGATAGCCGCGCACCGCGAGTTTTTCCATAGGCACAAACGAGGTGCAACCGGCGGCTTGCATTTTTGGCCCGGCAATTCCAAAGAATTCGGCATGAGGCAAGCGCTGTTTCAGGGCCAGAATTAGCTGGCTGCCTAATAAATCGCCCGAAGATTCACCAGCCACGACGGCAATACGTAGGCGGCCATGAGTATTCAATATGCGTTGCATACTAACGAATGATTCCGCGCGTTGATTGTGCAAAAAAATCGAGGAAAGCTTGCAGCTTTGGCTGAGTGGTGCACTGCTCTTCAATCACGGCACGCGCCTCAGCAAAAGGCAGGCCTTGGCGGTAGAGTGCTTTATAAGCGCGTTTGATATGGGTAATTTCATCGCTACTAAAACCACGGCGCTTTAATCCTTCACTATTGATGCCATTGGGCACGGCGCGATTACCCGCCGCCATCACAAACGGTGGCACATCTTGCGCCACAGCCGCAGTAAAAGCGGTCATGGCATGGGGTGCAATTTTGCAAAACTGGTGCACGGTGGTAAAGCCGCCCAGAATCACCCAATCGCCAATATGGACATGCCCAGCGAGCGTAGTGTTATTGGCAAAGATGGTATGGCTGCCAATTTTGCAATCGTGTGCAATATGCACATAGGCCATAATCCAGTTATCGTCACCCATCATCGTGACGCCATCATCCTGCGCCGTACCTGTAGAAATCGTGACATTCTGAAAAATGGTATTTCCGTCGCCAATCACGAGCCGAGTTGGCTCGCCCGCATATTTTTTATCCTGCGGTGCACAGCCAATGCTTGAAAACGAATAAATGCGATTATTGCTGCCAATTTGAGTATGCCCGTCAACCACCACATGGGCTTCTAATCGGGTACCAGAGCCAATGGACACATGCTCCCCAATCACACAAAAAGGACCGACCTCTACATCAGTAGCAAGCTCGGCACCATCATGAATAATGGCAGAAGGGTGAATTTTAGACATATAGATTACTCAGGCAATTAGCGCTTGATTTCGCGTTGCGCGCACATCAAATCCGCTTCGGCGGCCAATTCGGTTCCTACAAAAGCCTGCGCTTTGTATTTCCAGATGCCTCGCTTATTGGCTGTAATTTGCACGCATAAAGTCAGCTGATCACCCGGCACAACCTGGCGCTTAAAGCGCGCATTATCAATACCCGCAAAGAAATAAAGCGAGTCTTCTGAAGGGGCGACTTCCAGACTCTTATAAGACAGAACACCCGCAGCCTGAGCCAGCGCTTCCAGAATCAGCACACCGGGCATCACCGGATAAGTCGGGAAATGCCCTTGAAAAAATGGCTCATTAATCGTGACATTTTTAATGGCTTTAATTGAAACACCGAGCTCCATCTCTACGACGCGATCAATTAATAAAAACGGATAGCGATGCGGTAAACACTTAGCGATTTCTAAAACATCCATAATCTGATTCATTACTCTTATTCTCCAACCGGTGCTGTAGGCACCATAATTTTTTTTGTAAATTGCTTAATTCATAAAGCCAATGACTCAGCAAAAAACCCCAGCTTCGGCATACCTTAGCAGGGGAATTGTTTCGCATCTTTCATCAATCAAACAAGGTGCTATTTGGATTTATTCCTCAAGCTTTTTTACCGGATATTGCAGCACTAGGATTTCTTTTTCAAGCTGTTTAACCCGCTTGGCTAATTCATCCAAATGCCGTAAATGAGCGGCATTGTGCCGCCAATCATCATGTGTTTGCATCGGGTAAGAACCTGAGTACACGCCTGCTTCACGAATAGTCTTGCCCACCAGCGTGCCACCTAAAACCGTAACGCCATCACAGATTTCCAAATGCCCGGAAATCATTACTGCACCCCCGATCTGACAGCGCGCACCAATTTTGGTCGAGCCCGCAATGCCTACACAGGCCGCCATCGCAGTGTGCTCGCCAATTTGTACGTTATGCGCCACCTGGATCAGGTTATCAATTCGAGCACCATTACCAATAATGGTATCGTTAAGTGCGCCCCGATCTACCGTCGTACACGAGCCTATCTCAACATCATGACCGATCAATACGCGGCCAAGCTGAGGGATTTTTTCCCAATGGTCCACAGCCCAAGCATTGCCGAAACCATCGCCGGCAATCACCGCATTGCTATGCAAAATAACGCGATCACCAATAAAAGCCCCGCGATGCACGCTGGTATTAGGGTGAATCAGGCAATCCGCCCCAATTTCAACCTGCTCACCGATATAAGCGTTGGCCATCACAATCGTGCGCTCGCCAATCTGGGCACCGGCCTCAACCACCGCTCCGGGGCCAATTTGCGCGCTTTTTGCCACAAATGCCAATGAATCAACCACCGCACGGGGATGAATACCTGCCCGTGCAACCGGCCTTGGGTGTAGCAATTGCGCTACTTGTGCAAAATAAAGCTGCGGATCTCGCGTGACAATATGCGGGCGATCTAAGCTGGCGCTTTCTGCTGGGCGTACAATAAAGGCCGCCGCCTTACTGCTTTGCAATTGCGCACGCAAACGAGGGTTAGCTAAAAATCCGATTTCACCTTCCGCAGCCTTCTCTAAAGCAGAAACACCTGTAATCAATACGTCATCACCATGGCGTTCCCCGCCTAGCAACTCCACAAATCTGGATAAAGTAAAAGATAAAGCCATGCGTTTATTTATCCATTAAAAGCTTTAATACTTTGTCTGTAATATCAATCCGCGGGCTGCGCCATGCCACTTCCTGCAAAATTAAATCGTACTTTTCGCTGGTGGCAATTTGTGCAATTGCGCTATTTACACGCTCTTGCAGGCCCGATAATTCTTCGTTACGGCGTGTATTCATATCTTCATTAAATTCACGCTGCATACGCTGAAAGTCTTGATTCATTTTAATGAGCTCACGCTCTTTAATACGCCGATCGGCCTCAGCAAGCGTGCCCTTATCTAATAGCTGCTGCAACGCTTTACCTTGCGCCGATATTTTCTGCAAATCAGACTTACGTGGATCGAACTCACGCTCTATCTTTTTGGCCGCCCTGACGGCGGGAGACGCCTCACGCAAAATGCGCTCGGTATCTACAAAACCAATTCGCATATCCGCTGCAAATGTACTGGTAGACAGTACAACACCCATTGCCAGCAATATTGCACGTGGCCATTTCAACATAGATAGTGGCTCCTTAAAATCAGAATACTTGACCCAATTGGAATTGAAGACCGCGTTCAACTCTATCGTTTGGCTGAGCATTAAATGGTGCGGCCCAGCTTAATTTAATCGGCCCTACAGGTGAGACCCAAGTAAAGGCCACCCCAGCGGAATAGCGCATTTCGCTCACATTGGGTTTTGATCCTGCACCCCATACCGCACCTGAATCAGCAAAGACACTTAAACGTGTCGAGCGATCATTTTTCAGGCCTGGAATCGGGAAGAAGAATTCAAAGTTATTAATAACCCGCTTATCGCCCCCCATCCCGTCACCACGGCTATCAACTGGCCCAACCGATCCGGATCTGAAGCCGCGAATAGAACCTACACCACCGGCATAAAAGTTTTTATAGAAGGGGTAAATGCTATTGCCATAGGTGTGGCCGTAGCCGCCTTCCACATTCCACATCAAGCTCATTTCTTTGCCAAATGGAATAAAGTATTGGCTTCTTGTCGAAAGCTTGTAATAGTCAATATCCGAGAATGGTGCGGTTACTTCGCCATTCAAGCTTAATAGCCAGCCTGATGTCGGGTATGAGCCACTATTACGTGTATCACGGCCCCAGTTAATACTTACCGGATAGGTTTTGTTTCTAGAGCCTTGGCTATTCACAAAATCCAGCACATGTTTAGGCGCAGAAGCATCTGCCTGAATGGCGAGGCTCTCAAAGCCCAAGCCAAAACCAATACGGTTCGATTCTGTTAATGGCAAGCTAAAGTTAGAGCTAAAACCATAAGATGATGTGGTGTACTGACCCAAATCCACGCGGGAAGGATCGGTATCCCGGCGATAAATATTCCAGCCCACAGACACGCCATCCGGCGTGGCATAAGGATTGGTTACGCCAAGTGAATACACTTTATTAGACGAGCTGGAATTCACTTCAACCGCAAATTGCTTACCACTACCTAAGAAGTTATTTTGTGAAAGAGATAAAACTAAAACAATCCCTTCACTTTGCCCATACCCTGCGCCAATATTGAAACTGCCTGATTTCTTTTCAGTAACGGTGACATTCATATCAACCTGATCGGCCGTATCTGGCACCAGAGGGGTATCGACGACAATCTCGCTAAAGTAATCAAGTTGCTCCAAACGCTGTTTAGAACGCTTGATTTTGGCACCATCGTAAGCGGCGGATTCTAACTGGCGTAATTCGCGGCGAATGACCACATCGCGTGTTTGTGAATTTCCATTTACATTAATCCGCCTTACATAGGTTTTTTTGCCCGGATCAACATAAAAGGTAAAAGCGACTTTATTGTTCTTCTGATCGATTTCAGGTACGGCATTCACATTAGCAAACGCATATCCCTCTTCACCCAATGCCTCTGTAATAGCAGCGGTTGATTTGTTTAAACTTTCACGCGAAAACACTTCGCCCGTGTTTAGAGTAATGAGCTTCTTTAAAATAGCGGGATCAATAACCGTATCACCGAGTAATTTAACGTCGCTCACTTCAAATTGCTTGCCTTCAGTTACATTGAGCGTTAAGAAAATACCTTCACGGTCTTCCGAAATAGCAACCTGGGTGGATTCCACATTAAATTCAATATAACCGCGATCCATATACCAAGACCGCAGTTTTTCTAAATCGGCAGATAGCTTTTGTTTTGAATACTGATCAGCCTTGGTATACCAAGTCATCCAGCCACCGGTAGTCTGGCTCAGCATATCGAGTAAATCATCTTCTGAATAAGCTTTGTTGCCAACGATATTAATCTGCTGAATACGCGCAACTTCGCCTTCAGAAATATCCAGCTGCACACCCACACGGTTGCGCTCTAATTTGGTGACTTCTGACTTAACGACCACAGAGTAGCGGCCACGCGAATAATATTGCTGTTTGATTTCTTGTACTGCAGCGTCTAAAACGCTCTGATCAAAAATGCGCCCCTCTGCAAAGCTCTGGCCTTTCAGCGCGCTTTTAATTTGATCTTTCTCCAGCATTTTGGAGCCATTGACATTAATCTGTGCAATGGTCGGGCGCTCGTCAACGGTGACAATCAAGACACTGCCGTTTGATTCAACCCGCACATCGTTAAAAAAGCCAGTTGCAAACAAGGCCTTAATCGCTTCTTGTGCACGATCATCATCAAAACGATCGCCGACTTTAACCGGCAAATAATTAAAAATCGTTCCGGCGTCGGTACGTTGCAGCCCCTCAACGCGAATATCGCGAATCACGAATGGCTCAACCGCCCAACCAGGTAAGGCAATACCGGCGAGGGCCGCTGCTAACAACAAGTTTATCGATTTTAATTTCATTATTCTGAAGAGTCACTAATGAGTTAGCAGGCCATAGCGAAACAACCGCAAAGCCCACACTGCGTTAAAAAACGGCCCAAAACCCTTAATTACAGCGGTAAACCCTGGCCTTGAATTTCTTGGCAAACAGCTAACCAAGAAACAGTCGATGGATATCGTTATAAAACGCGAGGGACATCAGTCCCAATAATAAAATAATGCCAACGCGCTGGCCAAATGCTTCGGCCTCAGGCGGCAGACGCCGCCCCGTCAAAAATTCTACCGTATGATACATCAAATGCCCGCCATCCAGCACCGGCAAGGGTAGCAGGTTTAAAACCCCCAAACTAATACTAATTACACAAAGATATTCAAGAAATGCATTCAGCCCCAATCGGGCACTTTCTCCCGCAAAAGTTGCAATCGTAATTGGCCCGCTTACTTGCTTAATTGACACATCCCCTGTCAGCATTTTCCAAAACATCACCAAAGTAAGACGACTACCCTGCCATGTTTTTTGAAGGCCATATTGCAAGCCTTCGAAAAAGCCAAAATCACGCACAAATCGCTGCTCTTTCCATGCCGCAGCGTCTACTTCCGGAGCGAGGCCAAGCTTGCCTATTTTCTTGCCGTTTTCTTCTATGGCATCAGGAATAACTGTGCGTTCAATGACTTGCCCGTTTCGCTTCCAGCTTAAAAGCAGGGGTTGAGCCGCTGAAGAAGAGACTTTTTGCTGTACATCCTGCCAGCCATGCAGGGACACGCCGTTAATCATCAGTAACTGATCGCCCACCATTACCCCCGCCTTGGCCGCCGCACTTTTAGGTGCAACTTGCGCAATGCGCAGGCTTAAAGGAACAGGAGAAACGCCCAAGCGAGATAACAGCTGCTGATCAATTTCATCACGGCTTAAATGACTCAAATCCAGATTGGCCACACGTTCTGAACCAGTAATTGATCTAAGCTGCAAGGCTACTGTTACCGCGCCACCACTCTGCTCTAACAGCCCTAATTGCAGCTCATCCCAACTGGAAATCGCTGTACCTGATACAGACAGCACTTCATCACCGGGCCTTATCCCCGATTTTTCTGCAGCAGAGCCGGGGCTTACAAAGGAAACAAGGGGGCGTAAAGCCTCAACCCCAGACAAAGACAAACCCCAGTAAAGCAAAATAGCCAGTAGAAAATTGGCCAACGGCCCCGCCACAACAATCGCCATTTTTGCCAGGGGCGATTGGCGATTAAATGCCCTTGGCAAATCAGCCTCGGCAATCGGATCGCCCTCTCGCTCATCCAGCATGCTGACATAGCCGCCCAGAGGAATTGAGCAAACCTGCCACAGCGTTTCACCACGCTGCCATTGCCAAAGTGGCTTGCCAAAGCCAATCGAGAAGACCAATACTTTTACACCACAGCTTTTTGCAACGCGGTAATGCCCGTACTCATGAATAGACACCAAAATACCAATTGCAATCACAAACGCCAGCATAGACGTCAACATAGGGGATGCGCCTGCAGCCATGCCCGTGCAGCAAGCCGAGCGGATTGATCCGCCGCTAGCAGAGCACCTAATGATTCGGCCGTTGCACGGTGAGTGCATTCATTGAGCACAGCATCAATCAAACGGGGAATATTCGTAAAACACAGGGATTTATTCAAAAAACCTTCAACGGCAATTTCATTTGCTGCATTTAAAATGGCAGGCGCAGCCCCACCTGCGGCAAGCGCATCAAACGCCAGCTGCAGGCAAGGGAAACGTTGTAAATCGGGCGCTTCAAAATCCAAACGACCTACACTAAAGAAATCGAGGGATTTCACGCCTGCATCCACGCGTTCCGGGTAAGCCATGCCATATGCAATTGGCGTACGCATATCGGGATTACCAAGCTGAGCAAGGACGGAGCCGTCCATATATTCGACCATCGAATGCACCACGCTTTGTGGGTGCACAATCACCGAAATATCGCTTTTTTCGGGGGCATTAAATAACCAGCGCGCCTCAATGACCTCCAAACCCTTATTCATCAAAGAGGCAGAATCGACCGAGATCTTGCGCCCCATCGACCAGTTAGGATGCTTACAAGCCTGATCCGGGGTGACATGCTGCAATTCGGCCTGAGGCATGGTACGAAACGGCCCACCTGAGGCGGTGAGTAGAATACGTTTAACACCTGCCGCCTGTAAATTTGCTGCGTAAGGGTTTTCTCGATAAAACGGGGGTAAAACCTGAAAAATCGCATTGTGTTCACTATCAATGGGCAATAACGCCGCACCCGATTCACGCACGGCATCCATAAATAAGGCGCCCGCAAGCACCAGCGTCTCTTTATTCGCAAGCAAAATGCGCTTGCCTGCACGCGCCGCGTCCAAAGTAGGCTGCATACCTGCCGCTCCTACAATAGCCGCCATCACCGCATCCACTTCAGTAGCACAAGAAACATCGCTCAGCGCCGACGCACCCCACAAAACTTCAGTAGCAGATCCTTTTTCTTTTAAAAGCACTGCTAAAGTTTGAGCAGAAATCGCATCCAAAACAACGGCAAAGCGCGGCTTAAATTGCACGCATTGCTGGGCCAGCTTTTCTAACTGACTGGCTCCGCTTAATGCAAAGACTTGATAACGCTCAGGATATCGGGCAATTACATCAAGCGTATTGACGCCAATGCTGCCAGTAGAGCCAAGAATAGTGATTTTTTGTATAGAGGACATGATGATATGGCCTTGCGCTTTAATATGTCTGAAAAGACAACAACAAAACACAGCCTATTTGAAACAAGCAATAAAATCGACAACACAAATACCTGTTTAAATCATGCCTGATATCGGTCATTTATTTTCATCAGGCATGATTTTCAAGCGATTGTCTTATCTGCATTGCGATTTTAAAGCTTGCCACTCAAGCAATAAGAATTGTTCGTTTATCTTGCAACAGACAATTGATGTGCGCAGTTTGAATTTAGAATAACAAGAAACCAAGATAGATCGCAGCAGCGATAGGCAATATCGCCAGCAAGCTATCAATTCTATCCAGTACGCCACCATGGCCAGGCAATAAATGGCTACTGTCTTTGATTCCTGCTTGTCGTTTAAATAAGGATTCCAACAAATCACCCATCACACTAACGGCGGTCAGTACTACAGCAATGGCCAGCCACACAGACAAGGCCAATAACTCGCCATGAAAAAACAGGTACTTAGGAAGAAAAAAGGTATAAACCAAGACACCAAACAAGCCGCCTATTGCACCTTCCCAGCTTTTACCAGGGCTGATTTGCGGGGCTAGCTTGTGCTTACCAAATGCTTTTCCGAAAAAATATGCCGCCGAATCTGCAACCCAAGCAATCGCCAAAACAGCTAGCAAGGCCCAAGGGCCCGCGGTGCGTAAAACAATCAGCGCCAGCCCTGCAGGCATCAGCAAGGCCCAGCCAAGCAAAATATTTAAATTGCCTGCATTCGCCAGCTTCCATTTCTTTGATAGCCAGCAAGGTGTAATGAAGAGCCAAAAAAGACTAGCCCCCAGCATCAGGCCAAGCAATAAAGAGGGCCTATAAACAAGCTGACTGAGCGCAGCAAATAAAAGTGCGCTCAGCAATGGATAAGCTTTAGCCACCCAGCCTTGCATGCCGGATAAACGTTGCCATTCCCAAGAGGCAACCACAACCACTAAGCCGCAAAAGGCAATCCATGCAAATGAGCCGATGACGCCCATTTGCGGTAACAAGAAAATAGCCGCCAGCACAATCGGCAGCAGCAACAGAGCGGTAAGAATACGGGCTTTTAACATGAGGATTGAAGTTGCTCGCTAATACGGCCAAAACGACGCTCGCGGCCGTGATACCAGTCAATTGCCACTTCTAATGTCTTGCGATCGAAATCCGGCCAAAGCATGTCGCTAAAATAAAGCTCGGTATAAGCAAGCTGCCATAAAAGAAAATTGCTGATTCGTTGCTCGCCGCCTGTACGGATAAATAAATCCGGCTCAGGAGCATAAGCCATCGCCAGATAAGGCGATAAATCATCCTCGGTAAAGCAAGTGCTTAATTCAGGATGTTCAGCCAGCATTTTATGTGTGGCATTGATGACATCCCAACGGCCGCCGTAATCCGCAGCAATTGAAAGCGTTAAGCCGGTATTGGCCGCAGTTTTTTCTTCGGCCGCATCGATTAAAGCCACTAATTCGGGGCCGAAATGTTCACGATTACCCACAATTTTCAGGCGAATATTTTTTTCATGCATACGGCTGACTTCACCGCTTAACACTTTCAGAAAAAGCCCCATCAAAAAGGAGACTTCATCCTGCGGGCGACGCCAGTTTTCATTACTAAATGCAAATACAGTGAGATAGCCTACGCCCAAGGCATCGCAAGCTCGAACCGTATCACGCAAGGCTTCTACACCACGCTTGTGTCCAAAAACACGAGGCATCATGCGTTTTTTTGCCCAACGGCCATTGCCATCCATAATCACGGCAATATGACGAGGAACAGCTGCAATATCTTGCGGTACTTCTTTAGTAGAGCTACTGAATATGGCCACACCAAACCCCTTACGTTTACTGGCCGGCACAATAGATTGCACCGGCCAGTAAATGATTACATTGTCATTAGTTCTTTTTCTTTTTCTGCCAACAACCTATCAATTTCAATTACATATTTATCTGTTAATTTCTGAACATCATCACTTCCACGACGCTCATCATCTTCAGAAATGTCTTTATCTTTCACTAGGCGCTTTAGTTGCTCATTGGCATCGCGGCGAATATTACGCACCGCAACCTTAGCATCATCTGACTCGTTACGAACAACCTTTGTTAAATCTTTACGGCGCTCTTCGGTCAGAGCAGGCATCGGCACACGAATTACATCGCCGTTGGTTGACGGATTTAAGCCTAAATCACCATCACGAATTGCTTTTTCAATCTTGGAAATCATGGTTTTTTCCCAAGCTTGCACACCAATGGTACGAGAATCAATCAAAGTGACATTGGCTACCTGATTAATTGCAGTAGGTGCACCATAGTAATCAACATTGATATGATCCAATAAACCAACGTGTGCGCGACCTGTGCGAACTTTTGCCAGATTAACTCGCAAAGCCTCGATTGATTTTTGCATCTTAGTATCGGTATTGCTTTTAATATCTGCAATCATAATGTATTCCCTTATTTACTCTATTCTAATGAGTAATCATTTGTAGCCATGGCCAACTCATCACGCAAAGCGCCGCTTAAAGCTTGGCCGCCCATTTAAAATGGCTTAGCAGTGTACCAGCGTCCCTTCATCTTCCCCAAGAACTACACGCTTTAATGCGCCTGCTTTGAAGATACTGAACACGCTTAAATTCATATTTTGATCGCGGCAAAGCGCGAAAGCTGTGGCATCCATCACTTTCAGATTACGGCCAATGGCCTCATCGAAAGTCAAGGTTTGATAGCGTACGGCATCTGGGTTTTTCTTAGGATCATCGGTATAAACGCCATCGACCTTAGTGGCCTTCAGTACAATATCAGCACCTACTTCCATGCCGCGCAAGGCTGCGGCAGTATCGGTAGTAAAGAAAGGGTTACCCGTTCCTGCGCCAAAAATAACGACTTTATTTTCTTCAAGATAACGAATGGCTTTGCCACGAACATACGGCTCAGCCACTTGCTGAATGGTCAGTGCAGATTGAACACGGCTTACAATACCAGCGCGCTTCATTGCATCTTGCAAAGCCAGTGCATTCATCACTGTAGCCAGCATCCCCATATAATCTGCAGTGGCCCGATCCATCCCGGCAGCAGCAGGTGCTACGCCACGGAAGATATTACCTCCACCGATCACTACGCCAACCTGAACACCAAGATCTAATACCGCTTTGATTTCACCAACAATACGATCAATCGTAACGCGATTAATGCCATAGCTATCCTCACCCATGAGGGCTTCGCCGGAGAGTTTCAGCAAAATGCGTTTATATTTGGGTGCTTGGCTCATTTGAAGCTTCCTTATCCATGGAGGGCGAATTGTGGAAACGCCGCACGTTACCGCGCGGCGCATAGAACAACAATCTAATTAAATAGACTTAAATCTTTGCAGCAGCAGCTACTTCAGCAGCGTAATCAACCACTACTTTTTCAATACCTTCACCAACAACAAACAGATTAAATGCATTCACTGTTGCTGAGTTGTTTTTCAACAACTGCTCGATGGTTACTTTGTCGTCCATTACAAATGATTGGCTCAGCAGAACAACATCTTTCAGGTACTTTTGAACAGTGCCTTCAACGATTTTTTCCAGCATGGCTTCTGGCTTGCCCGCTTCTTTAGCGCGCTCAGTTGCAACACGACGTTCAGTTTCGATCAATTCAGCAGGTACGCCACTTGCATCAAGTGCTTTTGGCTTTGTTGCTGCAATGTGCATCGCAATTTGCTTGCCTAATTGCTCATCACCGCCAACGATGTCGAGCAATACACCAAGCTTGTTGCCGTGCAGATAAGCTGCAACCTGGCCTGCTGTTTCATAGCGTGCAAAGCGACGCAATGTAACGTTTTCGCCCAGTTTAGCAACAGCATCTTTACGGATTTCTTCAACTGTTTTGCCATTCACTACAACTTGCGACAATGCATCAACATCAGCCGGGTTTGCATCAGCAACAGCTTGAGCAGCCAGCTTAGCAAAAGCGATAAAACCTTCGTCTTTAGCCAGGAAGTCTGTTTCACAGTTTACTTCAAGCACCGCGCCGATTTTTTTATCGTCAGAGATAAATGCAGCAATAATACCTTCAGCAGCAGTACGGCCAGCCAGCTTGGATGCTTTATTGCCAGACTTGATTCGCATGACTTCTTCAGCTTTTTTGATATCGCCATCGGCTTCAACTAAAGCTTTTTTGCATTCCATCATGCCAAGGCCAGTCAGCTCGCGCAGCTGGGCAACCATCTTCGCGGTAATTTCCGCCATGATTATTTCTCCTGAAACCGGGTAAAGAGTAGAGCATTTATAAATGGGGCATTCGGCGCATAAAAACGCTTGCCCGCAATAAATACAAAGCTACTTATCTATCATTTACAAAAAAGGGGCGAAACGCCCCTTTTTCGCATATTAACTTTACGATATTACTGTGCAGTGGCTGCAGCAGCTGCTTCGACAAGTTCTTGTGCTGATTGGTTTTTACCTTCAAGCACGGCATCAGCCATACCTTGAGCGTACAAACGAATTGCGCGGCTTGAATCATCGTTACCAGGGATAACGAAATCAATACCTTCCGGGTTGTTGTTGGTATCAACTACGCCAATAACCGGGATACCCAGTTTCTTAGCTTCAACCAAAGTACCCTTCTGGTAACCTGTGTCGATCACGAAAATCGCGTCTGGCAGACCCTTCATATCCTTGATACCGCCTAGGCTACGATTGAGTTTTTCAACTTCGCGATTCATGTCTAGCAATTCTTTCTTACCGTAGCCGCTGTTTTCATTAGCAACGATAACTTGCAACTCTTCCAGACGTTTGATCGACTGCTTAACTGTTTTGTAGTTAGTCAGCATACCGCCTAACCAGCGGTGATCAACGAAAGGCATGCCGCAACGTGCTGCTTCTTCAGCAACAATTTCACGAGCTTGACGCTTAGTACCTACGAACAGAACAGTACCTTTGTTTGCAGCAATACGACGAGCGTATTTAACAGCTTCTTCAAACAATGGCAGTGTTTTTTCGAGGTTGATAATATGAATCTTGTTACGTGCGCCAAAAATGTATTGACCCATCTTTGGGTGCCAGTAACGAGTTTGGTGACCAAAGTGGACACCGGCTTCAAGCATATCGCGCATGCTAACGGACATAGTAAAACTCCAAGCTAAGGGTTACATCTAGCGCCCACACGACACCCCAAATCAATGATTCAGAGCACCCTTAACGGGGTGAGCGCCAAAATTATCTGCAGGCACCATGCCCACAGAGCACAGGATTATAATCACTTCATGCCCTGTTACTCAAGAAAAAGTACGGTTTGCTGTAAAATTAGCCATCCGCAGCCGAGATTAAAGCCTCTACCCACCCCATAAAAACACCAATAGCATTTAAATTAACCTGATTATGTCTCTTGCTCAGGAACCCTTGATTTAGCCATTCGCGCGGCGTAAAGTGAACGAACGTTCTATTTTGCGGAGGTGGATCATGCCCATC
>NZ_JBHTBQ010000043.1:0-608 GCF_042664895.1 Iodobacter arcticus | reverse complement strand
CTGAACTGACCCCAATTAGTTGGACAGTATAAAAACTAGGCGCTCAAGGGCTGGGTTCTGTATTGCACAGGACTCAGCCCTTTTAACTTCAACTTGATTCGGTCGTGGTTATAGTAATGGATGTAATCCACGATGCCTTGCTCTAGTTGCTCAAGACTAGTGAATTTTTCTTGGTAGAAGAACTCCGACTTCAATGTGCCAAAGAAGCTTTCCATCGTTGCATTATCATGGCAATTTCCTTTTCTTGACATACTTTGCACCAGCCCTTTTTCTGCCAATTGCTGCCGATACCCTGCCATTTGATACTGCCAACCTTGATCTGAATGCAGCAGCGGTTTTTCATCTGGGCGCAGCCTCGCTAAGGCTTTCTTTAGCATTTGACTGACCAGCGCAAACACTGGGCGACGCGCCATTTCAAAGGCGATAATTTCCCCATTGTATAAATCCAGCACCGGCGATAAATAGAGCTTTTCTCCCCGCACATTAAACTCAGTCACATCCGTCACCCATTTCTGATTCGGCTTGTCCGCACTAAATTGCCGCTGCAATATATTTGGCGCGACTTTGCCACATTCACCCTTGTATGAACGGTACTTTTTAGGCCGAAC
>NZ_JBHTBQ010000042.1:0-786 GCF_042664895.1 Iodobacter arcticus | reverse complement strand
CACCACCAATGGTTAGAGGTACTGTTTCTGGGGTGATTTCTACAAGCGCATCGTCGACCGTTGGCAAGGTCACTGCGAAACTAGTGACGCCTGCTGGAACCGTAATCAAGCCCGTTGTGGCGTTATACGTCACGCCGTTACTGAAGGTGGCTGTGCCGTAATCTGCTGTAGATGCAGAGCCACCACCCAAATTAAAGGCGTAAGTCTCAACCTTAGTCGTTGCCGTACTCAAGGTCACGTTGAAGACTAGATTATTGCCTTCAACTACATTGTCATCCGCCACACCGGGATTACCGACTTCGATACCGGCAATGGCAGGGCTGTCGTTATCTAGAATGCCACCGGTGGCTGAAACGCCACCGATGGTTAGAGGCACAGTTTCGGGTGTGATTTCAACTAAGGCATCGTCGACCGTTGGCAGGGTCACTGCGAAATTTGTCACTCCAGCCGGAACCGTAATCAAGCCCGTTGTGGCGTTATACGTCACGCCGTTACTGAAGGTAGCGGTGCCGTAATCTGCCACCGAGGCTGAACCACCGCCAAGATTGAAGGCGTACGTTTCAACCTTGGTCGTTGCTGTGCTCAATGTAACGTTGAAGACCAGATTATTGCCTTCAACGACGTTGTCATCCGCCACACCAGGATTGCCGACTTCAATGCCGGCAATGGCTGGGCTGTCGTTATCTAGAATGCCACCGGTGGCGCTTACTCCACCGATGGTTAGTGGGACTGTTTCTGGAGTGATTTCAACCAAGGCATCATCAACCGTTGGTAGAGTCACTGCGA
>NZ_JBHTBQ010000041.1:0-2450 GCF_042664895.1 Iodobacter arcticus | reverse complement strand
TTTAGCCGGATATAGCCGCCACCTGCCGTGACTAAGATTTCATCTTTAGCCGAAACACTGAGCAGCCCCTTGCAAGCCGTCACTTTTAGGTCTTTATCGCCGGTAATTTCAATATCGTCACTTTGCGCTTGCAGCTGGATTTTGCCTTTGGCGGCGATTAGTTTGAGGGTGACTTTATCTTTTACCCCAGCCACAAACAGGCTGATATGTTGGCCTACGTTGTGTATCCAGCGGCGGCCAGAGGTTTGATTGCTGTCTCTTTGGGCGATCAAATCTAGATTGGTGCCAGCTGCGATGGTTTGGCTTTGTGGGCTGGTGATGGCTACGCCGTCTTCCCCGTGTAGCAGGATAATGTTCTGCTGGCCTGCCTGATCTTTGGATTTGCTCTTGCCGTCTTTGTCGGTATTGCTGCCTGCTGCAAAACTCTTGCTAGCGTGCACGTGGTGGGAAAGATGACCGGTGCTGGCTTTGCTGCCTGCGCTATTGTCGGCCTCAACGGTTTTGCCCTCGTCGCCAGTTTCTATGGTGTCAGCGAGCTGGTTGGTCGCCGTTTCGCCTAGGCTTTGTGCCAGCGCAAGTGCCGATTCAAGCTGGCTTTGCGCGGGTGTGTGGTCGAGTTGCTTGCCCGATGCGCCGCTTTTGGCTTCGGTGCTGATCAGCAAACCATTGGCGCGAATTGCGCCTTGGTTATCGGTGCGCAGCTCAAAGCCTTCGCCGCGTGGCTCACCCTTACCATCCGTTCTAGGATGGATCAGATAGCCAAGGTTAAGTTGGGTTTTGCCGTGCTCGCTCGATAGCTTGGTGCGCACTTCTCCCTTGGTGTCATCAAACAGCAGCTCGCCGTATTGGCCGCCTTCATGCTCTTTGGTTTTGATGCCGGATAGCGTTTTATTGGCGGGCAATGCGCCAGCACCGCTAAACGCGGGCACTGAATGGCTTCCGTTATAAACAGTGCCAGTGACTACGGGGCGGTCGATGTCGCCCTCTATAAAGCTTACGGTCACTTCCATTCCCACCCTAGGGATAAACTGATGCCCCCAACCCGCACCTGCCGATGGCGCGGCGACGCGAACCCAGCAGGAAGATTTATCGTCTAGGTTGGCGCCAAACTCTGGATGTTCGGCAGCTCGCTGCCAGTGAAATTCTATTTTTATGCGCCCGTGCTCGTCGGTGTGCACCTCTGATCCAGCAGGGCCGACTACCGTGGCGGTTTGCAAGCCAAGGCTGGTGGGCTTGGTGAACTCTTGCTCGCCCAGATGGCTAAGCACTGGCTGGCCACGCCTTTGGGCAGTGAAGTCGGCTTGGTAAAGCGCGTTATCCTTGGCTGAAGCGGCAAGCAGGCTGGGTGCAACTAAGCTGAGCTGCTGGGTTAAATCTGCTGGCAGATTATTGTTTGCGGTGAACTTAAGCTCGGTAACAGCGAATTCGCGCTGCTCGGCAGAGTCCCACTCATGGGCTGGGTGGTCTTCTAATCGGAACCATTGCCCTGCTTGCAGGCTACGTAATGTGCCAGAGCCAGAAAACGATTTCTTTTGCCCGTCTAAAGCATCCTGTCGCAGCTTGGCATCTTGATTAAGTTCGTCTAAATCACTGGCGTAGTAATGCGCTTGTGGGTCGTAATATTCCAAGCTGGACTGGATTTGCTGCCCGCCATCGCCCTGATCAACCGCGCTATCGCTTAAGCTGTGACTGGTGCTACTGGCTTTGTAGTCAAAGCTGGCTAGGGAAACCGAACTGCTGCCGATTTGCCGCTGGGTGTTCCATGTGGTGAGTGAATCCCTTTTTTCTGTAGCATCCGAGCGGTGGAATCTCACCGCGGATTCTGCAGCTTCGGGCAAGGCAAAGGCATCATCAAATACAATAAGTTGAACTTGAGGCGTGTCTCCGGCCAGATGCTCGAAACGCCATGCCAAGCCACTTTCTTTCATTAATCTGCACAGAAACGCAAAATCGTCTTCTCGGTATTGCAAGCAATAAGAGCGCGGCGGGTAATCGCCTGATAATTTGAAATCCAGCGTTTGCACTGAAGCAAATACAGGGTTTTTAGCCTGATGCTCGGCCAGTACCTGTTTCACAATATCAACGGCGGATAAATCCTGAAAAACGCGAGAAGTGCGTCGGTATCTGAGCAGCGCAAAAGGTGGCTCTACGGTGATGGAATATTTAGCAAAGCCGCCATCCGAGCCTAAAAGCTGCGCCTGCGAGATCACGCCACAGCGCTCGATCGCGTCACCATTGGCATCTGCCACCGCCAGCACAATCGGCAGGCCAAGCAGCGATTTAAGCTCTACAGCGCCATCGGGGGACAAGCAATCGATCTGATAACGGTAAGCCTGATTAATCCCCTCGCTGCCCGTCACATGCTGAGGTAATAGCTGCTCGCCCCAAGCCGCACCATCACCTAATTGGAGAGAAACAAGACGCTGATCTTGATTAAAAGCGGCGGCAAA
>NZ_JBHTBQ010000040.1:0-895 GCF_042664895.1 Iodobacter arcticus | reverse complement strand
CCCTAAGGCGAGGCAGAAATGCGTAGTCGATGGACAACGGGTTAATATTCCCGTACCGATATAAAGTGCGATGGGGGGACGGAGAAAGGTAGGTCAGCCAACTGTTGGAATAGTTGGTTTAAGCGAGTAGGCGTGTGGCTTAGGCAAATCCGGGCTGCTATAACGCTGAGACGTGACGACGAAGTCTTCGGACTGAAGTGATTGATCCTATGCTTCCAAGAAAAGCCTCTAAGCTTCAGCTTTATATTGACCGTACCGCAAACCGACACAGGTGGGTAGGAAGAGAATTCTAAGGTGCTTGAGAGAACTCAGGAGAAGGAACTCGGCAAATTATCACCGTAACTTCGGGAGAAGGTGAGCCCATATTAGGTGAAGGCCCTTGCGGCTGGAGCTGAAATGGGTCGCAGAGAAATGGGGGCTGCGACTGTTTATCAAAAACACAGCACTCTGCAAAGTCGAAAGACGACGTATAGGGTGTGACGCCTGCCCGGTGCTGGAAGATTAAATGATGGGGTGCAAGCTCTTGACTGAAGTCCCAGTAAACGGCGGCCGTAACTATAACGGTCCTAAGGTAGCGAAATTCCTTGTCGGGTAAGTTCCGACCCGCACGAATGGCGTAACGATGGCCCTACTGTCTCCTCCTGAGACTCAGCGAAGTTGAAATGTTTGTGAAGATGCAATCTCCCCGCTGCTAGACGGAAAGACCCCGTGAACCTTTACTGTAGCTTTGCATTGGACTTTGAAGTGGTTTGTGTAGGATAGGTGGGAGGCTATGAAGCGTGGACGCTAGTCTGCGTGGAGCCAACCTTGAAATACCACCCTGACCCCTTTGAGGTTCTAACCTTGGTCCGTTATCCGGATCGGGGACCGTGCATGGTAGGCAGTTTGACTGGGG
>NZ_JBHTBQ010000039.1:502-65282 GCF_042664895.1 Iodobacter arcticus | reverse complement strand
AAGCAAAGAAGGCCGCCCCGACCAGCACGAAGGCCCCTCACTGCGGATAATCGGCTCGGCGAAAAAGGCTGCTCGCTCGCTGCCTCGCTACCCCTTTTCCGAAACCCCGAGCCGCTTATTCCTCGCTTCGGCGTGCTTCAAGGGGACTTTAAAAAGCCCCCTGCCAAGAGCAGGGATAGATACCCAGATTATTGGAGTTGAAAATACTCAAAAGCTTATTGGGAACACTTCATTTATGCGCTGTTTTTCTCCGTGAAACTCTGTGTTCTCTGTGACCTCTGTGTTTCAAGATTTGGGTTTTTCGGCATAACAATTTGTTAACTATTTTGGAAAAAATCATGAACAACACTCAATCCTTACGTGAACGTCTTAGCAAAAATCCTGGTGTGGTGCTAGAAGGCTTAGCCACCGCCTCAGCACTACCCATGAATGAAGTGATTGAATGCCTGCCAGAGGCCATGTGGCAGCGCATTGCGGGTGAAAAAATGGCCGAGTTATTGATGGAAATGGCTAACTGGGGCGATGTGACTGTGATTATGCATAGCAGCGATGTGATTATGGAATTCACAGGGCCGATTCCTGCGGGCGAGCTGAGCCACGGATTTTTTAATCTTCCGGGGCCAACCGGCTTGCATGGGCATTTAAGGGTCAGCCATTGCGGAGCGATTTATGCGATCGAGCGCCCCTTTATGGGCCGCGCTACGGCTTCTGTGCTGTTTACCAATCACGAGGGCGGCGTGATGTTTAAGGTGTTTTTAGGTCGAGATAGCA
This sequence comes from Iodobacter arcticus, assembly GCF_042664895.1. Lineage (NCBI taxonomy): Bacteria > Pseudomonadati > Pseudomonadota > Betaproteobacteria > Neisseriales > Chitinibacteraceae > Iodobacter > Iodobacter arcticus. Next base: position 64,511 of record NZ_JBHTBQ010000039.1, on the reverse strand, counting down.
AAGGTGAAATCTCCACTAGCCAGCTTGAATCATTACATCGATTTTTTGCGCAGTCATCGCAGGGGAACTAGATGTTATTTAGGGTCAAATCTTGAACCCTCGATCCCTACAGAGAGCAAAGAGTTTCAGAGAGAAAGCCAAGGGTTGAATGGTTGTGGACTCTGTGGTTCAAGGTTTAGCGCTTTATAAATCGACAGAGTTTGTTCGTGTTGCTCAAAGACTGCCGATGATGCGCATTATTTGGGCTACAAGACATCGAGGGAATGCTGTAATGTTTAAATGATGATGATTGCTATTTACTATTTTAAAGGCCACACAAGATATGCATGATGTATTGATTTTTGGTGCCAGCCGAGGGCTGGGGCTTTGTCTTGCAAAGGCCTGCATTTTGCGCGGTGAGAAGGTGGCCGCCATGGTGAGAGCCGAGAGTGATACTGCCGCTTTAAGCGAGCTGGGTGTTTCTTTGATTACGGGAGATGCTTTTAGCGTGGATGATTGCATTGCTGCCATCCAGCAAGCGGGTGCATCGAAGGTGATCAGTGTTCTGGGTGGTAAAAATGCGGCAGGGCAGCGGATTGATGCCCTAGGCAATTTAAATGTGATCGAGGCTTTAGAAGCGGCTGCACCCCAAATACGGTTTTTACTTGGCACATCTTTAGGCTGCGGTGATCAATGGGATTCATTAGCCGAAGGGGCCCAGCGCATGTTGGGCGAGGCGATTAAAGCTAAAAATCAGGCCGAGCAGCGCTTAGAGCAAAGCACTTTAGCTTGGATGATTGCAAGGCCAGCTGGCCTAAGCCATCAGCCTGCAACTGGCCAATATCGGGTGCTGGCAGGGCGCGATGATGCGGGCAATTATTTGCCAAGAGCGGATGTTGCCAGTGCAATGCTGGAAATCTTTGCCGAGGATGAGCGCCTGCATAAAGCGTGGACCATTCTGGGGCCGGTGGATCCAGCCTAATTCTATTTAACTCATGTTACGCAGGCAAACCCAAATCTCGAACCACGGAGGTCACAGAGAACACGGAGTTTCACGGAGAAAAACAAGACTTGAATTATGTTCTTTTGTAAGGTTTTGAGTATTTTAAAACCCAGTAATTAACATTCGGTATAACGGATCAAAGCACGGGGCTTAAATCCCCCCTTGAAACACGCCGGAGCGAGGAACAAGCGGGGCGGGGTTTCGGCCAGGGAGCGAGGAACGAGCCAATCCCGCCTGCCGCCGACTCGATTGTCCGCAGCGCAGGGGCTTTCGTGTTTCGTGGGGTCGCCTTCTTTGGCTTCGTTTCTTGGCGAAGCAAGAAAGGAAGGCCCCGCGGTGGCTAACCGCTCCAAAATCAACGTGCCGAAGGCACTAAAAAGGTCTTTTTGACTTTGGTTAGCGCACATGGGGTGAAACCCGCCGCTTTCCGTAGCCTTTCATACCCAAACTCGGCGGGCTTCACCCTCCCTACGATGATTCGCCGTATCACCATTCATTTGCTAAGGTACTCATGTATAAAAAAATTCTCCCCGCCCTCTGTGCTGCGTTTGTTTTAAGCGCCTGTGCCAACAGCCCAGCTAGTGCACCTTTTGCGGGTAAATCTTATGTGCTGATGGGCGAAGTGCACGATAACGCTTTGGGGCATCAGGCCCGCTTTCAGGCTTTAGAAAAAGCGGTGAAAGCAGGCTGGCGTCCGGCGATTGCCATGGAGCAGTTTGATGTAGAGCGCCAGGCAGATTTAGAACAGGCGCGGTTGGAGCAGCCGAATAATCCTGATTATTTAATTCAAAAAATCGGCGGAAAGCGCTGGGATTGGCCACTTTACAGGCCCGTAATCGAGCTGGCCATGCGTTATGATTTACCTATTGTTGCGGCCAATTTATCGCGCCAAGACGCATCCAAAGTCGTGAAATCTGGCCTTGCTGCGCTCGTCAATGCAGAAGAGCTGGGTTTTACTCAGCCCTTGCCTGCCGGTTTGCTGGCCGCCCAGCGAGAAGAAGTGCGAGTGGGGCATTGCAATAAGCTGCCAGAAAACTTACTCGATGGCATGGCGCTGGCCCAAATCGCCCGAGATGCGGTGATGGCCAAGGTGATGAAGCCTTATCAGGCGCGGGGCGTGGTGCTGCTGGCTGGCAATGGCCATGTGCGCCGCGACATGGGTGTGCCGGTCTGGCTGCCTAATACGCTATCAATGGGCTTTGTTGAAGGCAGTAAGCAGGGGGCATTTGATCAGGAGCAGCTGATTGCTGTGGCAAAAAGAAGTGATCCTTGTGCTGGCTTATAGCTCAGATTATGTTGTTAAAGCGTCTCTGATTTCATTAATTATGGAATAGACTTTTTGCCACTAGGGATTGCGGTAGTAAATAGAGATTGATCTGTGTTTTTCGCTTTATTTTTTAACAATAAAGGGATGACTGTTTAAAAATGTCGTACTAGAGCTGCAACTCTATTACGACATTTTTATGTGTGTAATAAGAAGGGCTAAGTTGTATAAGATAAATTTTAGGGCTACGATTTAGTGTAAGACAACAATGCAGAGTAATGTAATAGCCATCTATAAGTGGCTGATTTTTAGCAATATGAAGGGTGCTGATTGCTGATTTTGTATCGCTGGTAGTCATGCACATTAGAATTTAGTAATATGCCCTGCTTAATCAGATAGAAAAGCGATTTAAATCTGTTTATTGGCCGGATCAAACACTGCTCAATATAAGGTCAACTGAAGCTATAGCCTGCTTTTGTAAACTATTTAAAGCAGATTGAATGATCAACTGCAGCGCTGTGCCAGAAGGCTCAAGACTGCTCACTTTAGAGTACCTCTTCCTTTTTATCTTGGTTTGATTGTTTTTTTAGTTGCGCAGTGAAATTCTTAAAAAATTGAGGCATGTTTTGGAATTAGAAAAATTGAGATTGCACGGGCGGGTGTCGCTTCAGTTTGCAGTTACTGCCACTTTTATCATTATGCTGGTGCTAACGCTGGGTGCGATTATCACTTTGCAAATGCGCAATCAATCCAAAATGCTCAAAGATTTAAGCCGTAAAGTTATTTCCGCTGAAGTGGCTGCGGTGCGTAGCGATTTAAATGTTTTTTTACGTGCGCCAGCGCTGGCTAATAGGATGGTGGCAGTACTGATGAGCGAGCAATACTCGCCTTCAGATCAGGATTTATCGAAGTTTGAAATGCCTTTTGCCCATATTTTGGCTGAAGTTTTTCCTGATCAAAAACAACTGAGCTTGATTTCTTTTGGCTCTGTGCACGGTGAATATATTGCGATTAGCCGGGAAATTCTAACAAACCAGTTTTCTTTGTTGCTTAAAGATAAGCGAACCAATTATTATTTAAATTTTTATAAAGGTTTGCAATCCTCTGATCCCATTTTAAATCAATTCTCTCATTACGATCCTAGGCCTAGGCCTTGGTATGCACCTGTCGCTAAAAGTAAAAAACCAGCGTGGACGGCTGCTTATCAAGATTATGATGCAGTGCAAGGTATTACGGTTTCTTTTAGTAGCCCGCTTTATGATCGCTCAATGAATTTTATTGGCGTAGTGGCCAGTGATATCAAACTGGATAATTTTGATGGCTATCTAAGAGCAAGCCCAAATTTGGGTAATGGTGCTATTTATATCGTGGGAGATAATAATGAATTAATTTCTCACTCTAGCCTTGAAATACCATTGCCACGCACTCCTTTACTAGTATTGCCCACTCAGGAAAGTGCAAAATTATTAAAGCCTGTAGATAGTGCGAATGACATGATTAAAAAAAGTGCAACGCTGTTGTTTGAAAAGAACATTAAAGATTTTGAATTTGATCTGAATGGTGAAAAAATATATGGCCGTGTTTCTCCTGTGGCGGATAATAATGGGTTAAATTGGCGTATTGTTATCCTGATTCCAGAGCGTGATTTATTAGGTACCTTAAAAAAAGATATGCTGGTTACGCTATTAATTGTGCTGAGTATCGGTTTATTTGCCGCTTTAGTAGCGTGGAAAATCATTGCTAGTATCACAAAGCCCATTTTGCTGGCTGCTCAAACTGCTAAATTACTGGCAAAACAGGAGTGGCAACCTGCAATTGCCGGTGGTTTACAGCTAAAAGAAACTAAATTACTGGCTAATGCTTTTGATGAAATGTCTAATGCATTGTCATGCTCGTTTGAGCAATTGAATTATCGTATTCGCCATGATCATATTACTGGTTTGCTCAGTAGAGAGGGATTGCTGGAAGAAATGCTGGAGATCGTTAAAAAATCACCCGAGATGCGCTGGGATGCTTTGTTCTTAATTGGTCTGGATAATTATCGCAGTATTCACGATAGTATTGGTTATGAGCAGGGAGAGGAACTACTGTGTGCGATTGTAAATAACTTAAAACAACATTTGCCGCAGCAAGCTTTATTTGCCAGAGTAGCAGAAACTGAATTTGTAATTTGTGTGCCGGTTGATTTTAATGTGGTTCGTCTGGATGATCTGATTAATAAATATCTGGATAGTTTTTCTCAGTCTTTTCATTTGCAATACGATGAAGTTTTAATTACGGGCAGTCTGGGTGTAGTTTGTGCAAGTTTTAATCATATTGAGTTAATTGATCATTTAAGAAATGCTAGTATGGCTTTAAGTAAAGCAAAAGATAAGGGGCCGATTTCGTATGAGGTATTTCAGGGCAGTATGGCCGAGCAATCAACGCAGAAAATCCATTTAATCGCCGAGCTGAATGCCGCTATAGAGAAAAATGAATTTAGAGTTTATTTTCAGCCGGTAGTTAGATTAAGTGATAGCAAGGTGATTGGTGCAGAAGCCCTGGTGCGCTGGCAAAGCGGCCAGCGTGGCTTGGTTGCTCCCGGCGTGTTTATCCCTTTGGCAGAAGAATCCGGCCTGATTTTACCGATAGGCCATTGGGTGCTGCGCGAATCATGTCGCCAAATTGCCGAGCGCTTAAAAAATGGCTGGGCAAGTGATTTTGATGTGCATGTGAATGTCTCGGTGCGACAGTTGATTCAGTCTGATTTTTATCAAAAGCTGGAAGCCATTTTGCAGGAGTTTTCTTTATCTCCGCATAATCTCACTTTAGAAATTACTGAATCTATTTTGATTGAAGACAGCAATGTGATTGCTACATTAATCAGCCGGATTAGATTGCTTGGTGTATCCATTGCGATTGACGATTTTGGCACGGGCTATTCATCGATGTCTTATTTGCATCAGTTTGCTTTTGATTGCTTAAAAATCGATCAATCGTTTGTGAGCCGTTTTTTAGATAATCATAAGAGCGAAGCAATTGTCTCCGCCATTATTCGTCTGGCTGGTGGTTTTGATGTGCCCCTAGTGGCTGAAGGGGTAGAAACACTAGAGCAGGCGCAAAGATTGCATGAGCTGGGCTGCCAGCGTGCCCAAGGCTATTACTTTGGGCGTCCTGCACCTTTAGAAGAATGGCCGGAAGGGTGGTGCGGATCAGGCCAATCTGGGCCGCTTTCATAAGTCTTGCGAAACATGGCGTTTTCATCGGCATCAGGATTGAGCATCAGTAATTCAGTCGCAGATGCCTGCACAAAGCCCAGCCTATCGAGTAGCTTTTTAGAGCGAATATTGTGCCGTTTCAAAATCGCAAAATATTGCTTGATGCCATAGTGTTGAGCTAACTCTTGCAATACGGCGCTGACTGCGGCTCGTGCAATGCCTTTGCCCCAATGTGCACTCGATAATTCATAAGCAATCAGGGCGTGCTGATCGGTGATGGTAGCCTGTACATAGCCTGCTAATTGTTGGGATGCTGTTAGCCGGATCACCCAATTAAGCCATTGCTCAGCGCCATCTGGGGAAGCTCTCGCTTCTAGCCTGAGAAAGCGCGCATGTAGCCAATCTGCGGATACGGGTGGCGCGTTTTCAAATTCATAAATGGCTGGATCCCTCAAAACGACAAACATCGCCTCTGCATGTTCGGCAGTTTGTGGCTCTAAAATTAATGCAGCCGTCTTGAGCGTTCTCATATTTACCAATCCCTTTTAAGTAGCGCATATTGCAATAAATCATGGTGCTGCCCATGCCAAAACCCAGCCTCCCTAAAGCAGCCTTCTTGTACAAAACCAAGCGACACCAGTGATTTAATCGACGCCATATTTTGTGGATGCACCTGAGCCTGAATACGATTAAGCGCCATATGCTCAAAGCCCCAAGCCAAGATCGCCAGCAAAACTTCGCGCATCAAGCCTTGCCCCCAATGGCCCTGCGCTAGCTCGTAGCCGATATGGCAATGTTTGCCATTTTTATCCCATTTAAATAGCCCGCAACTGCCGATGATTTCCCCCTGATATTCAATTCCCCAGCGCGTGCCGGGATTGGGCATGCTGCGCCAGTGGGTAAAAATCTCGATTAGCTGGCTTGCTGCAGCCGGATCGACCATGACATCACAGCCAAACCAGCGCATGGCTTCTGCATCACCATGAATGGCAAAGATCGCGGGCGCGTCGCCTGCAACAAGCTCTCTTAGGGTTAAGCGTGGGGTTTGAATGATGGGAAAGGGGGAGTGAGTACGATCAGGCAATGAGCAATCCCGCCGCATTCAGCCTTTGCGCAATCGAATCCAGATCGCCTTCATATTCCCAATACATCACCCGGCCATGCGATGAGCTGACCAGTAGATACTTTTCGGTAACGGATTGAATGCGCTCGATGGCGATCAGTTTTTCTAAGAAAGGCTCGTCATGGAATTCTTCGACGATTTCTTGATTCTCGGCGGTGTAGCCGTGCACCAGCATGGCGGTGCGAACGCGCAGGGCGATGTATTTCATGGGGTGTCCTTGCTTGATGGGTGGCTCATTTTTAAGGCAATTTGCGCGACTCGTTTACCCAAATAATGCGCTGTCATTAAATCGATGGGATTAACTTGTCCATCGCTGCTTTGTGCGGCTATGCCTAGCTGAGTCCCCAGCCGATTGCGGCCTTGCTCATCATAGCCGCCTGGAATATCTAAGCCACACCAGAGCATGCCGTGTTGGGAGGCGAGCACACTAAAATAGAGCAGAGTGCTTGATTGATCGCTGTTGGCTAGCGTGCCAATGGTAAAACCGGCAGCGATTTTATTCGCCCAAGTGCGCTGGCTCCAACGTTCCCCCGAGGCATCGGCAAACGCTTTAAATTGCGCCGAAGGCCCGCCCATATAGGTGGGGCTGCCAAATATAATCGCATCTGCTTGGTCGAGCTGCGCCCAGATGGCTTCGTCAATAAAACGCCCGGCAATGATTTCTGCCCCGCTGATGCGGTAAATCGATGGCGTGGCGAGTTCCTGAGCGCCAGCAAAAATGGCTTCAGCCAATTGAGCCGTGGTGCCGCTTGCAGAATGGTAAATGATGACGATGGATGGCATGGATTTGAACCTAGTGATTTTCCAGAGTTTAGGTTTGATGGAGTGGCAGTGCATGTCGGGTTACGCTTCGCTAACCACGACCTACAAATACGACGTCCCGTAGCTCCGTAGGTCGGGTTAGCAGTTTTATCGCGTAACCCGACATGGGCTGCTGGCTGGACTTAGCTTTTTGCCGAGCTCGCTCCTACCTTGCCTTTCCTATGCTTGCTAAGCCACTGCACAAAATCATCCACAAAGGTAAATACCACTGGCACGACTAAGAGGCTAAGCAGGGTAGAGGTGATCAGGCCGCCGATTACGGCAATGGCCATCGGCGATCTAAAGCTTGGGTCGATGCCGATACCCAGTGCAATCGGCAACATGCCTGCGCCCATGGCGATGGTGGTCATCACGATGGGGCGGGCGCGTTTTAGGCCGGCGTCCATCAGCGCGTCAAAGCGGCTCATGCCTTCCCTGCGGGCGACAATGGCGTATTCGACTAGCAAAATGGAGTTTTTGGTGGCGATGCCCATCAGCATAATCAGGCCGATTAACGTGGGCATAGAGAATGAGCTTTGGGCGATGAGTAGCGCCAAAAATGCGCCGCCGATGGATAAAGGCAGGGCGGCCAGAATGGTGACGGGCTGCATAAAGTCTTTAAACAGCAGCACCAGCACCATGTAAATGCACAACACGCCGGTCAGCATGGCAATCCCAAAGCTGGCGAAGAGTTTTTTCATTTCTTCTGCATCGCCAAAGGCGGCACGCTCTACGCCCTTGGGTAATTGCAGCAGGCTAGGTAATTGATCGACTTCCGCGCTCACTTCACCTAGCGAGCGGCCATTGAGTTCGATATCAAAAATCACATCTCTGGCTCGGTCGTAGCGATCAATTTGGCTAGGGCCAGAAGACAATTCAACACTAGCAACCTCGCCCAGCATCACGTCGCCATGTTTACTCGGCACTTTTAGCTGCTTGATTTGCTCCAAATCTTTGCGCGTGCTGTCGGGCAGGCGCACCACGATGGGGATTTGCCGCTCGGGCAGATTAAGCTTAGCGACTTGGGTATCAAAATCACCAACGGTAGAGATGCGAATCGTGTCCGAGATGCTGGCAATACTCACGCCTAAATCGGCCGCTCGGGCTAGATCGGGGCGGATGGTGACTTCGGGCCGCACTAGGCTGGCGCTGGAGGTAACCGCCCCCACGCCTTGCAAGGTGCGCATATCGCGTTCCACATTTTGCGCCGTGGCGACCAAAGTGGCTGGGTCGTCGCCCAGTAAAATAAGCTGGAATTTTTCGCCTGATCCACCAAGGCCCACGCTCAGGCGCACGCCTGGAATATCTTTGAGCAAGTCACGCACACGTGATTCGATCACAATTTTTTTATTGCGCTCGGTGCGTTCAGTCAGGGTTAAAGTCAGATTGGCCTTGTTGACTTCGGTCACGCCGCCTGCCGCAAAGGGATCGGCCCCCGCACCGCCGCCGCCGATGGCGGTATAGATGCGAGTGATGGATTTTTCGCTGCCAAGCAAGACACGAGCGCGTTCGGCTACGCTGCTGGTTTCTTCCAGCGTGGCGCCTGGCGGTAGCTCAATTTTAACCAGCGTTTGTGATCGGTCATCGGGTGGAATAAAGCCGGTAGGTAGCAGCGGCACCAGCATCAGCGAGCCAATAAAAAACAGCAGGGAGAATAGGGTGGTGAGTTTGCGATGCCTTAAACACCAATCCGCCAGTTTTAAATAGGCCAGCATAATGCGGCCTTCTTTATGCTCATGGGTGATGGGTTTCAGGATATAAGCTGCCATCATCGGCGTAAGTAAACGCGCCACAATGAGGGAGGCCATCACGGCCAGTGCGGCTGTCCAGCCAAATTGCTTAAAGAATTTGCCTGGAATCCCCGCCATAAATGCGGTGGGCAAAAACACGGCAATTAGCGCAAAGGTGGTGGCCACCACGGCAAGGCCAATCTCGTCTGCGGCTTCCATCGCCGCCTGATAGGGCGATTTGCCCATGCGTAAATGGCGGACGATGTTTTCGATTTCTACAATCGCGTCATCGACCAAAATCCCGACCACCAGCGCTAAGGAAAGCAGCGTCACGGTATTTAAGCTGAAGCCTAAATAAGCCATGCCAATAAAAGCCGGCAAGATAGACAGCGGCAAGGCGGCGGCAGACACCAAGGTGGCGCGCCAATCGCGCAAAAACCACCACACCACCAGCACCGCCAGCAGGGCGCCTTCCCATAGCAGCGTCATCGATCCATCGAAGGATTCTTGTACCGGCTCGGCCATATCGTAGGCGGTGGTGATGGTGAGCCCCGCGTTGGCGGCCTTGATTTTTTCCAGCGCAGCTTGGATGCCTGCGGCAACTTCAATTTCACTCGCGCCGCGTGAACGGCTGATTTCAAAGCCCACCACCGGCTTGCCATCCAGTAGGGCAATCGAGCGGCGTTCGGCTGTAGTGTCGCTAATGGTGGCGACTTGATCGAGGCGAATGCTGCGCCCATCGTTTAGCGGCAGCGTCATCTGGCCTAGCTCGCTCGCGCTTTGCACGGTAGAGATGGTGCGAATCGCTTGCTCGCTACCGATTAAATCACTACGGCCACCCGATGAATCACGCTGGGTTTGGGCAAGGCTACGGGATACATCGGCGGCGCTCACCCCCAAGGCGGCAAGGCGTGCCGGATCGATTTCTACCCGTACTTCACGGTTAATCCCACCTACACGGGCAAACTTACCCACGCCAGACACCGCTCGAACTTCCTTACTGATTTTGTTATCGACCAGCCAAGAAAGTTGCTCCTCATTCAGCGCGTTGGAGCCTACCGTGAAAACCAAAAACGGCACGCTAGAGAATTCCACCTTGCCAATGATGGGGTCTTTTAGATCGCTAGGTAGATCACCACGGACGGCACTCACCGCATTGCGTACATCGTCTACCGCTTCGTTGACGGGTTTTTCCAGCACAAATTCAACCGTCAGCATCACGCTACCGTCTTGAATCTTGCTGTAAACGTGCTTTACCCCTTGCAAGGCCGAGACAGAATTTTCAAGCTTTCTGGCGACTTCGCTTTCCAGCTGAGCCGGGGCGGCTCCTGGCTGAACGGCTGTTACCGTGACCATTGGCAGCTCAATATCCGGGAAGTCTTGCACCTTCATGCTCTGAAAAGACAGCACACCGGCCAGAGACAGCAAGACAAATAACATAATGGCCGGGATGGGGTTTCTGATCGACCAAGCAGAAAAATTCATTACTTATCCTTAAGGGCTTTTGTAGGGCGGGTGAAACCCGCCGTTTTCCTATCATTCCATGGCAAAGTCCGGTGGGTTTCACCCGCCCTACGTTTTCTTATTTGGCAGCCACCACTTTTACCACATCGCCATCGGCTAAAAATCCTGCGCCGCTGGCGATGATTTTTGCGTCTTTGCTGATGCCGTTGACGGCTACGTTTTGGCTATCTTGCCGGCCTAATGTGACGCGCTGTATTTTGACTTTATTACCTTCGCCCAGCACAAATACATGGGCAAAGCCGTCGCGCATCACGATGCTGTTGCCAGGCAGGGTGAGCACATCGCCTTGGCCGGTTTGTAATGCGCCTTTGGCAAACATGCCGGGCTTGGCGGTATCGAGTGAGGTATTTTGCAGATCCACGTACACCAGCAAATTGCGTGTGCGGGCGTCGACGGTGGGGGCGGCTTTGCGCACTTTGCCACTCACTGATTGGCCATTGGGCAGGGTGATGCTGACTTGTTGGCCGCTTTTGATGCGGGCTGCGTCTAGGGCGCTGACTTCGGCGCGCCATTCTAGGCGGCTTTGCCGGACTAATCTAAACAGCTCCTGCCCCGGCTGCACAACCGCGCCCACGGTGGCGCTGCGGGCTGAAATCACCCCATCATCGGGGGCGATGACTTGGCTTTGTTTGATGCGTAATTGCTGCGCAGCAAGGCGGGCTTTGGCGGCTTGCAGGCGGGCGGCGGCGGCTTGTTCTTGTAAAACTGATTGCTTGATTTGCTGGCCGCTGAGCGCGCCATTGCTATCTAATTTACGAATGCGCTCGGCATTGTCTGATGCTTCATTCCATGCCGATTCTGATTCTGCCAGGGCGGCTTGCTGCTGAGCCAGCTCGATTTTGAGCGTGTCGCTGGAAAACTGCGCGAGCACTTGGCCGCGTTTTACCACATCGCCGATTTGCGCCTGCACTTCGGCCAGCGCATAGCCGCCAATTTCCGCACCAATCAAGGATTCCTGCCAGGCTTCGATATTGCCATTGGCGGTGATCACGACAGGCCATGTTTGCGGGGCTGGAGAAATCACCGTTACGGTCATCGCTGGCTTTGCGGTTTCAACCGCCTTGGCAATGCTTTTGGGCATGGCAATCAGTGCGATCACTCCGCAGAGCAAAAGGCAGCCGCAGATCGCGGTCAGCTTGGGGTGTTGCTTGAGGATGTGCATGGGTGAGGCTCCGGTCAGTAGCAGTCAGTCATGTATGTAGGGCGTACTCGAAGCGAGCGTGCGACGGTTTTTAGTCGCTCAGAGCGCGCAGTGCGCCATTTAAGCTATTGCGTTTATGTAAATATGACGATGTTGAAAGAGACTGAGTTTTTATCGATGCATCTGGCGTACTGCGCTTCGCTGAACGATGCTTTGCATCGCACGCGAAGCTTCGAGTACGCCCTACGGTTTGTGTCTACAGATCTTTTTATTCCGCAATATTCGGCGCTTTGCCGCCAAGTGCTTTGTAAAGCGCAATCCAGTTGGCGCTTTGTTCTCTTTGCAGGGTGAGCAGGCGGCTTTGGGCGGATAGCTCATAGCGCTCTATTTCTGCGGTTTGTAGCTGGCTGGCGCTGCCCACTTTATAAAGGGCTTGGCTGGCTTTGAGCTGTACTCGGGCAAGGGAAAGCTGGCGCTCTAACACTTGAGTGCGGCGTTGGCTGTCGTCTAGACGCAGCATATTTTCTTCGACTTCGCGCACTGCTAGCCTAGCCTGCTGCTGATAGCTATGGATGGCTTGTTGATAGCGGGCCATGGCGGCATCTTGTTTCGCGCTCAGCTCCCCCGCATTAAAAATTGGGATATTAAAATTGATACCAAATGACCAGTTGCGGCTGTCTAAATTAATCCCATCGCTAAGCTGGCAGCCCACGCAAATCATGCCGAGCAAGGAGGCCGATGGATAACGGGCGACTTCTTTTACGGCAACTTCTGAGGCCATGGTTTCTAATAATAAAGCCGCACTTTTAATATCGGGTCGATCGGCGAGCACCTCGGCAGGAATGTTTTTGATCGATAGCGCAGGGCGGCTAGGCATCATGCCCGCTTCTGGCGCGAGCATGGTTTTAAGGGCGTCTTCTTTCATCCCCGTTAAGGCCACCAAGGCTTTAAGTGTTACGCCGCATTGAGTGGCAATGTCGCTGGCTTGAAAGCTGGCTTCGGCTTGTTCATGATCGCTCTTGGCCGCATCCACAATGCTGGCAAGGCCCACATCCAGTTTGCTGTGCATTAATTTGGCGCTGAGTATCTGAGATTGTAAAATCTGCGTAGCGAGGGTTTCTTGGCCCTTGCAAGCGCGGTAGACGGTTAAGGTATTGGCAACTTCTGCGGCAAGGCTGGCGGCAGCTAGCTCATAGGCGTTTTCATTGCTATTTAGATTGGCGTACAAGCCTTGTTTGGCTGCCGCAATCCCGCCCCAAAGATCGATTTCCCAACGTGCATCTAGGCCTGCATTGGCAAGATTTTTGGCCGATTCAGCATTGGGCATAGAGTTCTTGCCGCGGCTATAGCCCGCCGTGGCGCTAATATTGGGCCAAAGATGTGCACCGATGGCGGCTGCTTCTGCACGCGCTTCGCTAATTTTGGCCTTGGCTTGCGCCATACTGGGGTGGGAGGCGAGCGTATGAGCGAGTAAAGTATTTAGGTTTATATCTTGCCAGCTGGCCCAGCTATTTTGTATGGATAATTGGGTTTGCTTGGGTGATGGTGCGCTCCATTCTGTAGAGGCGGGCGCTAAATCCTGCGGTGAAGGCTTGGGAATGCTTACCGCGCAGCCAGTCAGTAGCGAGAGGCTGGCGATCCAATGTAGTTGCTTCATAGTCGGGGGTAGTAATGCAGGCAACATACAAAACCTCAGGCAGCATGATAGGCGGTTGAAGGCTATACTTTTTGGGCACGATTTATGCAGAGCGTATGCTAAATGAGTCGCTAATGTCAGGCAACAACGGTTTGAATTTTACGCTTTATATTTTTATTCTTACTGGTTGAGAAATATTATTGCGTGTGATCTAAGCTCTTTATGTTTTAATCATGTGGGCGAATCAGCAACATCGCCTTGGATGGTGAATTTATATGCGGCAAGCGCTCGCCTGATCTGGCGTCTAATGCTAATCTTCGTGTAGTTTTATTACAGGATTTGTTTGATGGCAAAAGGTAATCTTTTTGTGGTGACTGCGCCTTCAGGTGCGGGGAAAACCACTTTGGTCGCAGCGCTTCTGGCCGCAGACCAAAATGTACAGCTTTCAGTGTCTTTCACCACCCGTGCAGCGCGCCCAGGTGAAGTAGACGGAAAGGATTATCATTTTGTAAGCCGTGAAGTGTTTGAGCAAATGATCCATAACGGTGATTTTCTGGAACACGCCGAGGTGTATGGTAATTATTACGGCACTTCGCAAACTTGGATTAATCAGGCCATTGATACCGGCCGCGATATTCTTTTAGAAATCGATTGGCAAGGCGCGGCGCAAGTTCGTCGGCTGTTTCCTGAAGCAATTGGCCTGTTTATTTTGCCGCCTTCGGTTGAAGTTTTAGAGCAGCGCCTGAAAAATCGCGGTAAAGACAGCGATGAAGTGATCGAGCGCCGCATGGCGGTGGCTAAAGAAGAAATCAGCCATGTTGAAGAGTTCGATTATGTGATCGTGAACGAGCATATTGATGAAGCGGTGCGCGATATTGTGAGTGCGGTAAGAGCCGAGCGCCTGAAGCTGCATCGCCAAAGCACGCGTCATCAAAGCTTGATCAGCAGCTTAAAAACTTCATAAATAGTGCGGCTGCATGGTTGCTGAGCGGGCTTTGAGCGTGGCTTTGCATGTTTTTTGCTTTGGACTAGGCGAATCGCTGACGGATTACATGATTTTCTGATAGAATCAAGGGTTAGTCGCACCTTGTGCGCATCATCCATATTATTTCAGGGACAACGCCATGGCTCGAGTTACCGTAGACGACTGCCTTAACCGCATCGAAAATCGTTTTGATTTGACCTTAGCAGCAGCTTATCGCGCTCGCCAAATTGCCAACGGTTCTACTCCACAGATCGAGCACAATGGCCGTGAAAAGCCAACTGTACTTGCACTGCGTGAAGTTGCAGCAGGTTTGGTTAGCCGAGACATCTTGATTAAGCGTTCTTAAGCTTAAGCTTATCCGGCCCAGCAGCTTGCTGGGCCTGTTTTATTGTGGGCTCGATTATGGAAATGCTACTGGCTGATATTGATTTGCCCGAGTTGGCGAGTACCGCCCCGGAAGTGTTCGCCGATGCAAATCGCTTTCTTTCCCTAAATACCTCTTATTTAAAGCTGGAAGACCGCCAGTTTTTAGCGACTGCCTTTTGCTTTGCTGATGCCTCGCACCGAGGCCAAGTTCGCCGCTCTGGCGAGCCTTATATTTCCCATCCCCTTGCCGTGGCCACCATTCTTACCCAGTGGAAGCTCGACGCTCAGGCGCTAGCAGGCGCTTTGCTGCACGATGTGATGGAAGACAGCGGGGTTACCAAACTTGAGCTGACAGAAAAGTTTGGTAAAACAGTTGCCGAGCTGGTCGATGGCATGAGCAAAATCGACAAGCTAGAGTTTCAAAGTAAAGAAGAAGCACAGGCTGAGAATTTCCGCAAAATGCTGTTGGCGATGGCGCGTGATTTACGCGTGATGCTGATTAAGCTGGCGGATCGTTTGCACAATATGCGCACGATGGATGCGATGCGGGCAGATAAGCAAAAGCGAATTGCCCGCGAGACCATGGAAATCTATGCGCCAATTGCTAATCGAATTGGCCTGAATAGTGCCTATCAAGAATTAGACGATCTGGCATTTAAATATTTGCACCCTAATCGCTATGGTGTTTTATCCAAAGCATTAAAAGCCGCCCGTGGTAATCGCCGCGAAGTGGTGGGTAGGATATTAGATTCAATTAAAGATAAACTCGCTGCGGCTAAAATTGAAGCCAGCGTGACAGGTCGTGAAAAAAATCTCTATAGTATTTATCGTAAAATGCAGGAAAAACAACTCAGTTTTTCTGAAGTGCTGGATATCTATGCCTTTAGAGTAATTGTAAAAGACGTACCCACCAGCTATCTCACGCTGGGTGCATTGCACGCATTATTTAAGCCAATTCCTGGCAAGTTTAAAGACTATATTGCGATTCCCAAAGCCAATGGTTATCAAAGCCTGCACACCACGCTATTTGGCCCTTATGGCACGCCGATTGAAATTCAAATTCGCTCGGGCGATATGCATCGTATTGCCGATGCGGGCGTGGCTAGCCATTGGATGTATAAAAGCGGCGATGAAGGCTTTTCTGATGTACAGAAGAAAACTCATCAATGGCTGCAATCTTTATTAGAAATGCAAACCGAATCGGGCGATGCGGTTGAATTTTTAGAGCATATTAAAGTCGATTTATTCCCCGATCAGGTGTATGTCTTTACGCCTAAGGGCAAAATTTTTAATATGCCGGCGGGCTCTTGCTGTGTTGATTTTGCCTATGCCGTGCATTCGGATATTGGCGATAGTTGTATTGCCGCAAAAATTAATCATGAATTAGTGCCATTACGCACGCGCTTAAAAAATGGCGATCAGGTAGAAATCGTTTCTGCCGTGCATGCACGCCCTAATCCATCTTGGCTCACCTTTGTGACTACTGGTAAGGCACGCTCGCATATTCGTCATTTTCTAAAAAGCCTGCGCTTTGAAGAATCTGTATTATTGGGTGATCGTTTATTGGCTCAGGGTTTTGCCAGTTTAAATCAACCTTTGCAGCAGGTAAGCGACGATGTGTGGGAGCGCTATTTAAAAGAAAATGGCGAGAAATCCCGCGAAGTAGTGAAAGCCGAATTAGGCCTTGGTAAACGGCTGGCGATGGTTGTTGCCAAGCGCTTATTGCAATTAGCCGGTAATTGGCAAGAAGAATTAGTGGGTGGGCGTAAAGCCGCCGCTGTGGCTGTGCGCGGTAGTGAAGGCATGGCGATTCAATGTGCGCGATGTTGTAACCCAATTCCGGGCGATCCAATTCTAGGCTTTGTTAAAAAAGATCAGGGCTTGGTCATTCATACCCATGATTGCCCACAAATTGCCCATGGCCGTATCGATAGTGAAAAACTAATTGATGTGGAATGGGATGCCGATGTGAATCGCCTGTTTGATGTGCCAGTGCGTATTTTGGCACAAAATGATAGGGGCACTTTGGCGGCGATTGCTACGGCCATTGCAGAGGCTGATGCCAATATCACGGCCGTGGCAACCCAAGAGCCGGAAGGCTTCTCTGAGCGCTATATGCAGATTCAATTCACTTTGCAGGTAAGCAATCGCACGCATTTGGCCAAGGTGATGAAAAACCTGCGCCAATTACCATCGGCTTATCGCATTCAAAGAATGCGTTCATAAGCAGGCGCTGCAAGGCCAAATTTCTTTTTACTTACTGAACTACATCATGAAAATCTCAATTAATGGCGAAGCCCGCGAATTTGCGGCCCCCCTTTCCCTGCTTGATCTGATTGATTTGCTTGAGCTCAAAGGTAAACGAATTGCGATCGAGCAAAATGGCGAAATCGTCCCTAAAAGCCAACATGGCGCTACTTTTCTAAGCGAAGGTGATATTTTAGAAATGGTCGTGGCAGTAGGCGGGGGCTGATCATTATTTCGTAGCTCGGGTTAGCGCTTGTGCAGCTCGGTATTGTCTTCATTTATAAGAGGCGTCTATGTCGGATCAATTTCAAATTGCGGGTAAGGCTTACCAATCAAGATTGATTGTTGGCACCGGTAAATATAAAGATTTTCAAGAAACACGTGCGGCGGTAGATGCCTCTGGTGCAGAAATTATCACGGTCGCGATTCGCCGCGTAAATATTGGTCAGGATGCCAGCCAGCCGTCTTTGCTTGAGTATTTACCGCCGTCGCAATTTACTTATTTGCCGAATACCGCAGGTTGCTATAACGCCACCGACGCCATCCGCACCTTGCGCCTAGCGCGTGAATTGCTTGATGGGCATAAGCTGGTCAAGCTCGAAGTACTTGGGGATGCCAACACGCTTTATCCTAATGTGCGCGAAACGCTGATTGCCGCAGAAACGCTGGTTAAAGAAGGCTTCGATGTGATGGTTTATACATCGGATGATCCGATTGTGGCTAAAGAGCTGGAAGACATCGGCTGCTGCGCCATTATGCCTTTAGCCTCTTTGATTGGCTCGGGCATGGGCATCTTAAACCCGTGGAATCTACGCTTGATTATTGAATCGGCCAAAGTGCCGGTGCTGGTTGATGCCGGTGTAGGTACGGCGTCCGACGCGGCGATTGCGATGGAATTAGGCTGCGACGGTATTTTGATGAATACCGCGATTGCTGGGGCAAAAAATCCGGTACTGATGGCGCGAGCGATGAAACTGGCGGTGATGGCTGGGCGCGATGCATTCTTAGCGGGGCGTATCCCAAGAAAACTCTACACCGCAGACCCAAGCTCACCGGTATCTGGCTTGATTGCAGCGAAGTAAGGATGTGTTTTAAAAAGATCTGTAGACACAAAGATAGGAAGAGCGCAGAGCACATAAAGCAAGATTATTAAATTTGTTTGCCTTTCTCTCCGCGCTCTGTGTTCTCTGAGGCCTCTGTGTCTACAGATCTTTGGTTTCCTATAATTAGCGTTTAAAATATTTAATATGCGCCGCGCGATGCGGCGTTTTTGTTTGCAAGGAATTGAGAAATGGAACACCCAAATTATATGCGCCGTATTCGTAGCTTTGTGCTGCGCCAAGGGCATTTATCGTCAGGCCAAGAGCGGGCTATCGCTGAGTTTGGCGAACAATTTTGCATTAAATATCAGCCAGAGCTACTTGATCTGACCGCTGCATTTGGCCGCTCTGGTCCAAAAATTTTAGAAATTGGCTTTGGCATGGGCGGCCCAACCGCTGAGATTGCCACACACAAGCCAGAAACCGATTACCTTGGCGTAGAAGTGCATACGCCAGGCGTAGGCAGCTTGCTTAAATTATTGGGCGAGCAGGGCCTGCAAAATGTGCGCATCGTGCAGCACGATGCAGTAGAAGTGCTGGATAAAATGCTCGCCGCAGATTCCCTCGATGGCGCGCATATTTTCTTCCCCGATCCTTGGCATAAAAAACGCCACAATAAGCGCCGTTTGATTCAGCCAGATCTCGTCAAGCAGCTGTGCTCACGGATTAAAAGCGGTGGTTATGTGCATTTGGCGACTGATTGGGAAGACTACGCCATCCAAATGCTGGACGTCTTGTCCAACGAGCCTAGCTTAAAAAACACCGCAGAAACCTACGCCGAGCGCCCAGATTATCGCCCACTCACTAAGTTTGAAAATCGTGGCATCAAGCTAGGCCATGGTGTTTGGGACTTGGTGTTCCGTAAGATTTAATGAGGTTTAATCATTTGTCGGCTGGGTGAAACCCGCCTTATGCATATGAAATGCTAAAGGCGGGCTTCGCCCTAATCCTGTCAACGTAACAGGATTGGGTTTGATTTTTATAGGGTGTGCAAGTCGTTTTTCTTGCGCACCGCCTTGCCGTAGCGACGACTTCGTCGTTGTACACCCTATAAACTGCTGCACAATGGCAAGCATGGAATCATCGTAGGGCGGGTGAAACCCGCGTATTTTTCAGCTTGGCTCGCGGGTTTCACCCGCCCTACAGATTTGATATATAAAGTCTCTTCCCCTATATTTCCGCTTTTTCTACGCTTAATGGTTTATTTCGCAGAAAATAGCTTTATTTTTCCTGATTCTTGCCGATAACGCAGTGATAGGCCCGCTCTTTTGTCAGATTATGCAGGGCGGCCATTATGCTAAAGTAAATTCAGCTCTAAAGATAAGGCGGTATAAAAATGCGGATCAAACACACTCTGGTGTCGCTTGCGACTTTACTAGCTTGCATGGCGACTTCTTACGCAGAAGAAGGCGTGGTGACCGCTGCTGGTTACGGTGCACCACCGCAGATTGAGGGTTTATCTGGGGCTCAGCGCCGCCTGATGTCGATGCGTGCGTCTAAGTTAGATGCCTATCGTGCACTGGCCGAAACGGTGCAAGGTTTTAGATTGGCGGGTAATAGTACGGTGGCGGCTTTATCGGTGCAAAATGATAGCTTCCGTATTTATGTAGATGCGTATTTACGCGGTGCGCGGGTGGTATCGATGAATGCCTTGCCTGAGGGCGCTTACGAGACGGTGCTAGAGCTGGATATGTCTAAGCTGGCTAATGAATCGTCTAATCATAATTTTTTTGCTATGCGGGGTCGTTAATTGATCAAAGCCTGTGCGCTTTTGTTGCTGGCGTTTAATTGCTGCGCGGCAGAAATTGAAGGCTTGTCTGCGATTGGCGTGGGCGGTATTCCTATGGCCAGACAAGAGGCCATACAGGATGCATTGATGCAGGCTTCTTTATGGAACGGGGCCAAAGTGGAGGCAAGCAGCTCGGTTGAAAATGGCCGTGTAAGCGAATTGCAGCGTGTGTTTCCTGTTCAGATTTTAGATCGGTATAAATTATTGCGTGAATGGCGGGAGGGGAGTTTTTATCATGTGATGATAGAAACAGATCCTAAGCCAGACCCTGTTCCTGCTGAGAAAATAGCGGCCTCTGCTCCGGCCGAAGTGCTTGCAACACCTGTTGCAGCTGCTGCACAGGGTGTTTTAGCCAAACCAGTACCCGTTCGTGAATGTGCGCAATCTGATTTTGCTTATCGCAAAAAATTATTGCTTGCGCATTTCCAGCTGCAAAATCCAGCTGATGCTAATGATCTCTCTCATTTTCAAGATGGTTTGCAGCAAGAGTTAAGCCGGATGTTATCGGCATCAGATCATTATCTGCCACAGCGCACGGTGAATGAGGCGGCGTTTAATTTACAACCCGGTTTTTATGATCCTGTTTTACAACCTGAGCGAGTCCGTGAACTAGCCCGTCGCTACGGTACGCAGTTTGTGGTGGGCGGCGTGATTCGGGATATTGGTGCGTATGGCGAGCAGTATGGCCTAGCCTGGGGCAGCGATATTCGCAGCGGTGAGCGAAAAATAAGCGCTAGTATTCCCATGCTGAAGCTCAATGGCTGGATGCCTGCTGTGGCCGAGCTGGGGTTGAAGATCAAGCCTTCCTCCCGACGTTTTGAGGCCGATGTGTATGTGTTTGACGGCGCCAGTGGCGCGTTGTTAAAGCAGCAGCGTTTTGCAGATTCGGCAACAGGCGATGTGATACAGGGTCGGGATTATATCTTTGGCTCCCGCCGTTTTTATGAAACTGATTTTGGCAAAATGGTCGAGCAGCAGTTAGAGCAGATGGTGGCAGGCGTTGATCAGGCTTTGGCTTGCCAAGCATTTGCTGCAAGAATCAGCCGGGTAGATAAAGATCGCATCTTTATTGATGCAGGGAGTACGGCAAGAATTACCAAGGGCGATAAGCTGCAGTTGTTTCGGGTAAGTGGCTCTAATCAGCTGGTGCCCGCTGTGAATGGCGATAGCAGCATGTCGCTGGGTACGCCTGAAGCGCTGCTGAGTGCGGTGACGATTACCCAGGTGCAGCCTTTGTTTGCTATTGCTATTTTAGAAAGCGGTAGTATCCGTCCTGAAGTGGGCGATTACGTGCGTTTTAGTATGAAGGAATCACGATGAACACCCTGCGTATTGCAATGGTGGCGAGTTTAATGCTAATGATAACGAGTGTTGAAGCCTCCAGCTATAGCTCCAGCCGGCATGTGCGTAAGCCGGGTGCTAGTCATGCAAAAGCAACGCATGCAGCACCTGCGCAAGGTAAAGGGTCATCGGCAAACCCTATGGTCGTGGCACGACCTCAGCCCCATGTGCAAACCTTACCCGCCACGATGTTGTCTCGTCCTGCCGTTTCAGGTGGGCAAGGCATGCTGCAATCAGAGTCTAAATTAAGCCCCGCACAAGAAACCGAGCTGCGCTGGCGCTTGTATAGCTTCCCTTAAGTAGCGACCTAGGTCGCTACTTAAGGGATGAGTTTTAAAATACTTAAAACCTACACAACAACTTAATTCAAACCTTGTTTTTCTCCGTGAAACTCTGTGTTCTCTGTGAGCTTCGTAGTGCAAGATTTGGGTTTTGCTGCATAACATCGCTTACTTAAGGCTAAACGTTGATTCGCCAAGGCGGATTTTTTCTATTTCCCCCAGCCCAATACAGGCAAATTGTATTTCCACTTGGATCATGCAATCTTGCTTCCCGCCATAGCCAAGGCTCGTCTCTAGGCTCCTGGAAAAAAACAAGGCCAAGCTTTTGTAATTGGCAAACCTTGCTATCAAGATCCTGATGTTCAAAATAAATAACGACGCCACTGTCTGCTGCGGCGTGTTCGGCTTGATGAATTGAAAAAGTCGCTTCCCCCTGCGGGCACTCAAACCTTGCGTAGTGCCCTGATTCTACGATCAGCGTAAATCCCATTTTTTGATAAAAGCGGATTGATTCGTTGATATTGAGCGCGGCTAGGGTAATTTGATTGAGATTCAAGGGTTTTTTTCTCTGGTGGGCTTGCATCAATCAAAATTGAGCGATGGCTAAGAGCAGCTGCTTACCTGAAGCTGCGCCCCTTTAAGCTGGCCATTTATTTTTTCCAGTTTTTGCTGCTGATCCGCTGATACTTTACGCAGTGTAAAAGTCATATGAGAGGGGCTATCGTCACGCTCTCTCACTACGGCTGATTTCACGCCCTGATTTTTTAGCTCGTTTAAGCGTCGCTCTGCGCCTTCTCTGCTACTGAATATGCCGAGGGAAATGGCGTTTTGCCAGCGGCCGCCATTATTGATCACATAGTAATCCTGCACACCTTGATCGCTCAGTTGCTGTGCTTTTTTCTTGGCTAGCTCAATATCTGTTTGTGGTGGAACATAAACCCATACTTTGCCGCTGACGCCTGCTTCTGTATTGCTAATGCCTAGTGTTTTAAGGCGCGCTCGCATGGAATCCGTTTGCTCTTGGCCTATGCCGCTCCAGCGCATACATGCGGTTGCCAGCTCAACTTTGGGGGCGGGCGTGGGTGTCGGAGTAGGCTTTGGTGTGGGGCTTGGTGTGGGCGGGGCGACTTCTACTTCGCTGGCCATGACGGGCATAGGTCGATTGACGATCTGTACAGGCAGGCTGGCGATTAGCTTTACTTTATCTGCATTAATTTCGCTGCTTACACGAGGGGCTGCGGAAGGCGCAGGGGTATAGCTCCAAAGGAGCAAATTAACAGCAAGCAATAGAGCACAAAACCATTTCATGAAGCGTTATTCCGGGCAAGGGCGGCAAGGCCGTGCAGCACCAGCTGCTCGGCAATGATGGGGTGATAAGCGCTTAAAAGCGGCGCAATAGCTGCGGCGTCTCCGCCGGATAAAATACAAAGCGGCGTGTCTCCGCGCAAAGCCAGCCGGGCGTGCATGGCCATAATGCTGCCCGCTAAAGCGCTTAAGCAGCCGGTTTGAATCGCATCGGTGGTGCAGCGTGGAAAGTCATGAAAAGCACCATCGCTGATCGTTAAGCGCTCTGTTTGGTCTGCTAGCGCTGATTTCATCAGGCGTAACCCTGGCAGAATCATCCCGCCTAAAAATTCATTATCTTCGGTCAGCGCATCAACGGTCAGCGCCGTGCCTGCGCTAGCGATCAGTAGTGCTTTATCAGGAAATAAGCTACGCGCACCTAAAACGGCCGCCCAACGATCCGGCCCCTGCTGCTCTAAATAGCGATAGCCATTCTGAATACCCAGTGCTTCTCGGCTGACTTGCAGCCATTGAATAGTGCGTTGCCATTGCGTTTGGCAAAAAGCATCGAGCTGGCTGGCTAGGTTTGGCGCACCTACTGTGCAGCCGTGGATGACTTCTGGTTGGGGCAGGGCGCTTAGCTGTAGTAGCAGCTGATTAAAATCTGTGTTGAGGATGAAGCCTTCCGTGGATAAGGTTTCACCTTCACGATAGGCCCATTTAATCCGTGTATTGCCCAGATCAATTAAGAGTATTTTCATTTTGCATTCACCTTGCGTAAGCTAACATCGCCCGCATAAGCCACTTTTAAGCCATCTTCTCCTGCCAGCCTTAATGCGCCATCCTCGGCCACGCCAATGATGCGTCCACGGCTTTCTTTGCCATCAGCGGAGATGAGCTTAGCTTGTTCGCCCTGCCAAAGATGCCGCGCTTCCCATTCGGTGCGCAGCGGGGCAAAGCCATCTTGATCAAAGCGGGGCAGAATATCGGCTAGCTCATTTAGGATGGCTGCCAGCAGTGCATTGCGCTCTGGCGAAGGGCCTGAGCAATCGCTTAAGTCTGCTGCATGATCGGCGTGGATGCGCTCCTCGGGAGAGAGGCGCAGGTTTAAGCCAATGCCAATCACGGCATCCACAGGCCCTAAGGCATCGCCAGATAGCTCAATTAAAATACCGGCTAGCTTTCCTTTAGGGCAAAGCACATCGTTAGGCCATTTTAGCCCGGTGCCTTGGTAGCCTTTTTTTTCGAGTGCGCGTGTAAGCGCAATCCCAAGAGCAAGGCTTAAGCCTGCTAGGCGAGTCATTCCACCACTAAAACGCCAAACCACAGAAAATAAAAGGCTGCCGCCCAAGCTGCCTATCCACTGCCGCCCTAAGCGGCCTTTTCCGGCGGTTTGCCATTCGGCGGCAAGTACTGTTCCGTGCACGGCACATTCTTGCCTCAGGCTGCGGTTGGTTGAGTCAATTTCATCGACTAATTGCAGGCAAAAAGGTGTATTGGGCTTAAGGTGCTGCTTGATGATCGTTTGATCCAGCCATTCCACTGGCTGAGCAAGCTTATAACCAACGCCATGGCGGCGCTCCAGCTCGATGCCATAATCGCTGCTGCGATTAAGCGCGCCAGAAACAGCGGATCTGGAAATACCCAGCAGCTTGGCAATGGCTTCGCCTGAGGTAAATTCATCAGCATTAAGCTGACGCAGAAGTGTAAGTGTATGCAACATGGCGACATTCTAGCGGCAAGCAGGATTAAGCTCCACCTGCTTGGCTGTATATGGCGTAAAGGATACTTAAATAGTTGAAAAAACGTGGGCAGAGGCAGCTATATCCTGATGATTACATGCTTAATACAGCGTTTATAGCGATTTTAAGTAAGATATCGGCCAATTAAGGCTGATGCTCACGCAGGATTTTTTCCAGCAGGCCACGTACCACCGAAGGCTCGAAAGGCTTGTCGCAAATGCCGGAAACACCCGCTTTACTGACAGCCGCAAGCCGGCCACCATCGCTTTCGGATGAAACCATTAATATGGGAATATTGCTTTGCCAGCTGTTGTTACGTACAAATTCAATTAATTCTTTGCCATCCATTTCCGGCATATTGTAATCGGTGATTAAAAGATCAAAAACGCATTCTTCTAAAAGCTGCACGCCTTCATGGCCATTTGCAGCTTCTTTAATATTACGCACGCCTAGGTTTTCCAGCACTTTACGCATGTAATTACGCGCGGCTTTAGAATCATCAACCAGCAATACTCTCAGCATATCCAAATCTAAATCGTCCTGATCCAGCGTTAAATCTTCAGACAGATAATCCAGCGAAACGCAGAGGGCGTGATCGAGGTTTTCTGAAGTAAATGGCTTAGGAATAATGGCGCATGTGCCAAGCTGACGTAATGGCTCTAAAATTTCCGGCTGGGTTTCGCTAGAAATCAGCACAAAAGCAATATCCTGAGTATCGGGATGATTGCGCAGCTGGGTAAGTAGCTCAATGCCCGTCATGTCTTTTAGGTAGAGGGCGCTGAGGATTAAATTGGGGCTGTTATCTACTTTTAAGGAGGCGAGTGCTTGGGAGCCTTGCTCAAAAGAAAGGATATCAATAATGCCAAGCAGCCTCAGCTTTGCGGTAATCAGTTTATTTTGTGCCGCAGAGGGCTCTACCAAAATAAGACGTAGCTCACCAATCGAAAAGTGTTTAGCCATGATTTTATATTCACCTAATAATCACATTCCTTTATAGATGTCTGCAGAAAATATGTTAGATAAAATAAGTAAAAGGTTAAAGGGACTGCTCGCTATTTTGCAGAGAAAAAGTATGCCAGATCACGGTTGAATTTCAGCTGGCTGAAGATAAACATGCAAAACGCCCAATTCATTGGCTGAATTGGGCGCGGGTTTTTTTGCCAGCCTAGATTTGAATAAGGGCAGGCGATGCCGTTTACATTGTTTCAATCGTATGGTTTTGATTGGTATAGATGCAAATATCTCCGGCGATTTCTAATGCTTTTTTAACCACCACTTCGGGGGCTAAATCAGTGTTTTCCAGCAGGGCACGGGCGGCAGATTGCGCAAATGCGCCACCCGAACCAATCGCAGCAATGCCATGCTCTGGCTCTAATACATCACCATTGCCTGTAATAATCAGCGTGGCGGTTTTATCGGCCACAATCAGCATGGCTTCTAAGCGGCGCAACATGCGATCGGTGCGCCAATCTTTAGCCAGCTCTACGGCCGCACGGGTCAAGTGGCCCTGATGTTTTTCCAGCTTGGTTTCAAAGCGCTCGAACAGGGTAAAAGCATCCGCAGTGCCTCCGGCAAAACCAACGATGACTTTATCGTTATAGAGCTTACGCACTTTGCGTGCTGTGCCCTTGATAACAACATTGCCTAAGGTTACCTGACCATCGCCGCCTACCGCGACCAGATCACCCCGGCGAACAGAAACGATCGTTGTGCCGTCAAATTGTTCCATCTTTAGCATCCTTCCAATTTATATAAGGCAGAGGTGGCGGCTGGGGCGGCAAAATACAAGGGTTTATTTTTGCGATGACTGGGACAAAATCAGCAACTCGGTCAGCCCCATAATACGAAGTAAGGCGAGAACCAAGGCGTTTACATTACAAAAGGTAATTTGCTGCGGGTATTGCATGCATAAACCGAGTAGCTGTCCTGCTGAATCAAAATCAACCCGTGTCACTGCTGTAAAATCGAGCACAGGAAAAGTATGTTGGCGTACAAAATCTCGGATGATGGCCAATTGCTCTGGCTTGTTATTGAGCAGATCGCCTTCGATCAATAAACGATCTGTTGGGCTGTGCGGTATAAAACTGGCTTCTTCTACGGGGGCATAAACGGCAGCGCTGGTCTCTATCCAGGAAGGGGGAGACACCTCAAAGGTAATTGCATAGTCAACCGCTAGGTTTTCAAACTCGTCTTGCAGGCCTTGCATCTGCTGTAATTCAATCAATAATAGCCAGAGCGGTGCTTCGGCAGGAATAGCGCGACCAGTTTGAATCCGCTTTCTAAGCAAAGCCTCCACTTCTGTATTGCCCAAAAGCTGTAGTTGTATACTTTTGCTAAAGCGCTGCCAGGCCACCAATAACTCTGCTGCGGCAATGGTGTCGATTTGCGAGATCTTCGCCAAATCCATGCGTAATTTGTTGCAGCCCTGCGAAGCCGCCTGACATGCTTTAATTTCCTTATCGATATTCTGGCTATTTAAGATAGCGGGAAAAACATAGTAATTTGAATGCTCGCTGCTTGTTTTTTGTATTGCATCACGCCAAATAGGCGGCGTTTTTTCAAATTCTAAAACAAACATCAGGCCTATTTCATCAAACAGGGGTTTATTATTATGTTGTTGTAATAATTCAAACAACATTAACCATGTTTCTGTTTGGCGCAATCCGGTAATTTGCTTAATTTCTATAAGTAGAAAAGCCATGGCCGCTTTACTTTGACCACTGCTATGCAGCATTGCGGCTTCTTCTTGAGCGGGGGTAAGCTGCGACTTATTATCTACCACCTCAATATTAAGCTGCGCAAGATCAAAGTCAGGTTCTTGTTGAGCAGCCGTGGGTTTTTCATTCACTTCAACTAAGGGAATATGAGCGGGTGCATCAGGGGTGAGTTTTTTGCGAATAAATGAAAAAGCCACTTTAGGAATCCAGTATTAAGGTTTGCTGCCGGTTTAAATACCCGTTAATTCTAAGCTTTTTACCTTGTTTTTTGCGGATTATTTTGCCTGACATTGATTTCACCCGAAAAGCGGAGCGAGTAAAGCGCAAACAGAATGCCTGCGTTCGACATCGTTTTAGCCAAACTTTCGTGTCTTAGCCCTTAAAAATAAAGGCAAAAAATATGCTTACATCATTTTATGCGTGGCAGCCTAAATGAGTTTGGCTTGTATGCTCGGTTTTGTATTTTGGGATTATTTCATTTATTGTGGATTAAGCTCACACCTCAATAGTCAGCTTGTGGTGACTCGGCTTAAAATGCTTACTTCTTACTGAAAAACTGAGTATTTAATTTATGGAACGCAAAATCGGCCTGAAATTTAAACGCTGGCTGCTGTTCTTTGGCTTGTTTTTGTCGCTGCTTGGATTAGTGGGAGGCTTGCTCTTACCCCGATGGGCTGAGCCGAGGTTGGAAGCCGTGCTTTCTAAAACCTTGCATCGCACGGTGAGTATTGAAGAAGTTACGTTTAATCCATTTATTCTTAAGGCGACCTTGCATGGTGTAAGTATCAGCAAGGAGTCTGTGCCATTTGCACGGTTTCAATCGCTGGTGCTTGATATTGAATGGGCTTCTTTATGGAAAATGGCGCCTATTATCAAAGAGATCACACTGACTCAGCCTCAAATAGACATTATCAGATTAGATGAATCAAAGTATAACTTTTCAGATTTAATTGAGTTGTTTGCAAATAATAATGATAAAAAACAAACTGTTAATTTTTCACTTAATAATATTAAAATAATTAATGGCACAATTATTTTTAATGATCAAGTGCTGCATACTCAGCAAAAATTAACAAATTTAGAGCTGGCGTTGCCTTTTGTTTCTACCTTGTCCCACAGAGTAAATGAGTACATTCAGCCCCGTGTTTCTGGTAAATTAAATGGAACAGTATTTAAAATTGATGGTGAAAGTAAACCGTTTTCTAATAGCTTAGATACACGATTAACTTTTAACTTGCAAAAATTAAATATACCGCAATATACGCAGTATATAAAGCTGCCTAATGAATTAAAGCTATTATCTGCTTATTTGTCAGGACAGCTTAGTTTGCAATTTCATCTTGAAAAAGATAGAACAAGGCTACTGGTTAGTGGGCCTTTGCAATTAGAGCAGTTTAATGTAGAGCTGAAAGATAAGCCATTTATTAAAGTAAATCAGCTTTCCGTATCATTGAAAAATATCGAGCCGCTTGCACAAATTTATCGTTTGAGCGATATCAAAGTAGATGGCCTTGATACCACTATAAGCAAAAATGATCGTGGTGAATTAAATTGGCTACAAGCTTTTAAACAACAGCCTGTTGCAGTGGTTGATCGTTCTAAAAAAACAAATAAAAGTATTATAGATATTAAAAATATTAAAATTGTTAATAGCAGTGTTGCATATGAAAATTTTCAGTTTGATGATATTAAAGCGGATGTGGCCGCTTATTCAAATCAAAAAGATAAAACGATTCCTGTTTTATTTTCTGCAAAAACAGCGCAGGGAGAGCTATTTACAGCTGATTTAAAAGTATCGCCTCAGCCTTTTGTTTTAGATGGCAAAATAAACCTGACGGCTTTAGAGCTAAAGCAGTATATGCCATTTATCTCTCCTTATTTTAATGGCATTGTGGATAGTGGTCAGCTTGATTTATCAAGCACGGTTCATTTTTCTAGTGAGCCACTTGCCTACTCTTTAAAAGATACCGATATAAAATTACAACAGTTTTCTTTGCATTTACCTAAAGAGAAAAAATCCTTATTAAGGGCAGAGCAGTTTGCCATTAAAGCGCTTGAACTAGATTCAAAACAGCAATTAATTACAGCGGCAGCAGTTGAAAGCCAAGGTGGCCAACTTGGTGCGCAATGGCTGGAAAATGGGCAGTTTAATTTTTCGGCGCTGATTCCCAATCGTGACGCCGCGCCTGCTTCCAAGGCTTGGCGTGTGCAAGTTGCGAAAGTGGATATGAGTGAATGGCAGCTTGATTTATCAGATAAACGCCTTGCCAAAGCGCCTTCTATTCCGATAAGAGATATCTCTTTAGTTTTTGATCAGCTAGATACCGCAGAGGGAAGTAAAGGTAAATTAAAATTGAGTGCGCACTGGGCCGATAGCGGCTTGATTGATATCAGTGGGGATATCGTGCCGATGCCTTTTTCAGCACAAATTGCGCTGGATTTACGCAAAGTGAATGCCGCATTTTTACAACCCTATTTTACTAAGTATTTAAATATTTCTCTTGCCAGAGGTTTTTTAAATGCAAAAGGAAATTTGCAAGTTGTAAGCAAGCCAGATTTAAATGGCCGCTATCGTGGCGCTTTTAGCGTGGATCATTTCTATGCGATTGATAAGCAGACATCTACTGCTTTTTTAAAGTGGAATCGTTTAGATTTTAAAGGCGTTGATGTTGCTTTACTACCACTACGTGTTGATATTGCTGAAATAGCATTAGATAGATTCTTTTCACGTTTGATTTTATCGCCAACGGGCAGACTTAATTTACAAGATATTCTGGTGCAAGATGGCAAGCAGGTTTCTGTGGTCAATGCCAATACGGCAAGTGCTGTAACGGCGGTGCCGGTGGCTGAGCAAGGCTTGCCGCCTGTTCAGATTAAAAAAATTGTATTGAATAACGGTGATATCCGCTACAGCGACTTTTTTATTAAGCCTAATTTCACTGCCAATTTAACGAAGATGACCGGGACTATTGCGGGCTTGTCTAGTGCGGAAAATGCGCGTGCCCAGCTTGATTTACAGGGGTTTGTAGATAAAACTGCCCCGGTTAAAGTTAGTGGTGAATTGAATCCCTTATCAAAGAAAATATTCCTTGATTTAAAAGGGGGAGTTAAAAACTATGATTTAACCTCGGCTTCGACTTACTCTACTAAGTATGCAGGCTATGGGATTGAGAAGGGTAAGATGTCGATGGATATTGCTTATAAAATTGAAGGTAGTAAATTAATCGCAAGTAATAAAATATTTTTAGATCAGCTTAATTTAAGTGAAGAAAGAACAGAGGGCAAAGACGCTACAACATTACCCGTTAAATTAGCACTGGCTTTGTTAACGGATAGGCGAGGCCAGGTTAATCTTAATTTACCGGTTGAAGGTTCATTAGATGATCCCCAATTTAGCGTGTCAGGTATTATCTGGCAGGTGATTGGCAATGTTTTAGAAAAAGTGGTGACCTCTCCTTTTGATGCCCTAGCAAGCTCATTGGGCCATGAAGGGGCTGTATTGTCACATGTTGATTTTATTGCTGGCAGCGAAAAAATAGATGATAAGGCAATAAAGAGCATTCAGCAGCTGGCTGAAATACTTGCAGATCGCCCTGCATTAAAGCTGGATGTGCAAAGCGTATTAAGCCTATCTGTGGATGGGCAAGGTTTAAAGAAAAAGAGCTTGCAAAGAAAAATTCGCTTATTAAAAATGGCGAATGTGGCAGATAGCTTAAGTCAGGATGAGCATGAGCTGGTGATTAGTCAGGATGAGTACCCAAGCTTGCTAGAGAAAGTATATAAAACTGAAAAATTTACTAAGCCGACCAATTTAATTGGCATGGATAAAACACTGACTGTAGCAGAAATGGAAAAACTGATCTTTGAGCATACAGTAGTAAAAAATGATGATTTATATGCTCTGGGCTTACGGCGAGCTTTGCTGGTTAAATCAGCACTGTTGGCTGCTGGTGTAGATGAAACGCGTATTTTCTTAGTGAAATCCAAGATAAACAGCAATGAAGATAACAAGTCACGAGTGAAGTTTGATTTGAAATAAAGTAACACTGATCTGCTAAAACGGCCGCTGATTAACAATATATATGTTGATCAGTGGCCATTTTTTATGTGAATTTAAATTATATTGATTAATACTCTGCAATATTTTTAGACTGCGTTATGTTACTTGGTAATAACTTGTCATTACCTTCGTCGCATGCCTTGTGTCTAGCCATTTTCTGGCCCAGCGCAATTGCGAATCAAGCGTCAATAATCCCTAAAATGAGCATGGCGTTATGGACGGCCTTTATCTTTTCTTTTGATGGATATTGATAATTTTAAAAAAGTAAACGATCAATACGGTCATTTAGA
The DNA here is from genome assembly GCF_042664895.1 of Iodobacter arcticus. Taxonomy (NCBI): domain Bacteria; kingdom Pseudomonadati; phylum Pseudomonadota; class Betaproteobacteria; order Neisseriales; family Chitinibacteraceae; genus Iodobacter; species Iodobacter arcticus. The sequence goes on along the minus strand of NZ_JBHTBQ010000039.1, from coordinate 32,911 downwards.
AGGCGATAAAGTATTGCAACCGCTTGCTATGGTGATTCGGAGCTGCTTAAGAGAAATGGACAGTGCTTATCGCTATGGTGATGAAGCGTTTATTGTGGCTTTGCTAGAAATACGCAGCGAAGATGCAGTCAATGTGGCGCAACGTTTGCGCCAGCGCTTTGCCGATCAAATTCAGCACCCAGCCCCGGAGTAAATACTTCATTGCACGGTGAGTATTGGAGTAAGCCAGTTTATCGTGGGTGATGATGCTAAAAGCTTGGTTAAACGAGCCGATGAGGGGACTTACCAAGCCAAGCATCAGGAGAAAAATTGCGTGGTATGGGTGGATCCTTCCTAATTTAGTGCGCTTGCTTAAAATTTTGCTGCTCACAAGCCGATTTAAATATCCTTTAAATAATCTCTTTAGTATTTTTAATTGTTTTACCTGATTATGCCGCTTGCTCAATCGACTCTGTGTAAGTGGATTTCTTGAGTGCTGGGTTTGGTTTTTGAATTTGTAGGGCGGGTGAAACCCGCGAGTGATGCTGAATAAATATACGGGTTTCACCCGCCCTACCATATTTATAATGAGATTGAGCAATAGGCATAATCAGCTTGTTTTAAGTAATAAGTATATATAAAGCTCTCGCTTTATTAAGATGAAGCTAGGGTTTTTATTATTTAATGGTCTGTTTATATGCAATAAATGGTTGTTGTAGCGCTGCAAATGTTTTTTATTATTTATTTTTTATATAAATCATAGGCTTATATTTGTTGCTGGGTGTTTTTATTATTCCTTTGTCATTGCCGTTACTTCCTGTGCTAAATTAGTTATTGGGTATATAAAAATACTTTTAATAACTTTAAAGAATAAAAAGGTATCCGCTTTTTATTTGCTCAGGGGGATGTAATGCGCTTTAGACCAAAATTACTGGCGATTGTGATCGCTCAAATCACTGCTGCTGCCTATGCCGAAGATCTACCAACAAGTAAGGTGGAGCGGGTTGAGGTGGTGGGCTCTAATATTAAGCGGATCAATAAAGAAGGCCCTTCTTTGGTGACGGTGATTAAGCGTGATGAAATCGAAAAGTCAGGAGCGACAACGGTGGTTGAAGCGCTTGATAACTTGCTTCCAAAGGCTTCGCTAGAGTTTGCAACGGATGGTGGCCGGTTTGCACCGGGTTCTAGCAACGTGGGCCTGCGCAATATGGGGGCTAAAAATACGCTGATTTTACTCAATGGTCGCCGCTTAGCACCGAATGGTTTTGCCGATGTTGATACCAGCCCGGTTAGCCTGAACAATATTCCGCTCTCTGCAATTGAGCAAATTGAAGTGCTTTACGATGGTGCAGCGGCTATTTATGGTTCTGATGCGGTAGCTGGGGTGATTAATTTTAAAACCAAACGCAATTTTCAAGGCGTTTCGGTAACGGGTAAATATGGGCAAAACTTTGCGGGTGATGGGCAGGATTTAGTGCTGGGCATTGCTGCTGGCTTTGGTAATATAAATGAAGATAATCAAAATTTATTAATCACACTGGATGTGACGGATAAAAAACCTACTTTTGATAATCAGCATGATGCAACTAAAAGCCTAGATAAACGTGGTTTAGGTGGGGCAGATAATCGCTTTACGGGCTTGCATGGTGGTGCTTATAAAATCAAAGGGGGAACAACAACACTATTGCCCGGTTGCGAAGGCAATGGCGAAGTGGTGACTGATCAATTTGGCAACCAGAAATGCCTCTCTAGTGAAAATCTTTATCGTAGCGCACATATAAAACGCTTAAATGCCAATACACTTTATAACTACCAGCTGAGTGATAATGCTTTATTATTTGCCGAGCTGGGGATTGGCCAAGACAGACAATCTTTTGAAAGTTGGCCTCTTTCTATTCCCGCCGCGCAAGCGGTGATAAAAGTCGGTGATGCGGCCTATAAAGACGTGATTAACGGGGTAAAAACCAATGGTAAAGATATCACCGTTACCCGGCGTATTTATGAAGCAGGTTTAGCGCAAAACAATGTAGACAGCGATACGCTACGTGCAGTTATGGGGGCTAAGGGCACGCTGGCTGGCTGGGATGCTGAAACCGCTTTGACCTACAGCAGCAATAAAAGCAGCCAAGCGAGAGACCGCGCCGATCCAGCCAAAATTACGGCTGCATTTAAAAAGGGCGGATACGATCCATTTATTGCAAATAATTCAGAAGCCTTAGCCAAAGCTTTAATCAGTTCACGTTATCGTGAAGGCACGGCTTCTTTATTAATTGGCGATGCGCGGGTTTCTAATGCTTCGCTATTTCAATTAGCGGGTGGCGATGTTGGCTTTGCTGCCGGGGTGAATGTTTTAAAAGAAAAAGCGGAAGAAGACAGCATTGTGGCGAGTAGCCGCTGGGTTAAATCGATTTATGGTGAATTAAATATTCCGGTATTAAAAAATCTGGAGCTACAAGCTGCATTGCGTTATGACCATTATGATGATGTAGGAGGAGCCACATCACCTAAAGTGGCCGTTGCTTATCGCCCTGTTGAATCTTTGCTATTGCGCGGATCGGCTACCAGTACATTCAGAGCGCCAAGCCTACAGCAATTAAGCATGTCAGCTACCCCAAGTTATTACTTTTATAATGACTGGGCACGTTGCAAGCCAATGGGAGTTCCAAGCGGTGAATGCATAGGTAGAGTTGATTTAAATAGCCGTAGTAATCCGGAGTTAAAACCGGAAACATCCAATAACTTAACGCTGGGTTTTGTATTCCAGCCGCTAAAAGACTTATCGTTCAGTATTGATTGGTACAATATCAAGCAAAATGATGCGATTGCTCGTTTGAATCCGCAGTATGTGATTGATCACGAAGACAGCAATCCTGCTATGGCTAAATTGATTAAACGTTTGGCACTGGATCCGGATGAAGTAAAAAATTACCCGACTTTAGCAAAAGGAAAAATCGAAGTGGTCGATTTGCCTTTGGCCAATATTGGGCAGATTGATACCTCTGGCCTCGATATTGATTTCAATTACGCTTATAAAACTAATGGCTGGGGCAAGTTTATTTTTCGGGATCAGTTTAGCTATACGCTGAGCTATAAGAGCTCTGATCTGGAAGGTGAAGCGCCCATTGAGCGAACAGGCGGGTATGACACGCCAGATTGGTCTAACCGGATTTCATTAGGCTATCAATATGCAGAATACGATGCCACTTTAACCGCTAAAACCTTTGCCCGTGTGCATGATGCAGCTGATCTGCCAGAAAATAGCAGTAACCCAGATGGCTATTTGCCCTCATACACGGTATTTAATTTATCTGCGGGTTATCAGCTCAATAAAAACACATCTTTTGTATTGGGTGTGAATAATCTGTTTGATAAAGTTTCGCCATACTCTGTTGATGGTGGCGGGCATAGCGGTACCACCTCTGGCCGGTATGGATTTATTGGTTTTGATTACAAGCTTTAATTTGTAGTATAAATAAAAAAAGCAGGCCGTTTGGGCCTGCTTTTTTTATGTGGTCAATGATTGAATTTAATCAAGTAGCAAGCGCCACCCAAATTTCGGTGCGCAAATCTTTGGGCGGAGTATTGTGCGGCAGATTAAGATATTGCTCGATCACCGGAATATTGGCAGGCTGCTCGCCGCTTTGTGGCAGCCATACCCCAAACAGCCAGTGATAAGCCTGTTGCAGCTCGCTATAAGGGCCACGGTGCTCAATCACTCCATAGCGCCCCGCAGGGATTTGCGCCCGGGCAAGATCGCTTGGTAAATCACCATCGGCTTTGATTTCTACGCAGGCATCCGAGCGTAGATCGCTGACAGCCACGCTTTGCGGATCATCATGGTATTGGGCAAACCAGCGCACTTGCATTGGATCGACGGGCAGCGCTGTTTTAGATAATTGCAAACGGGCAAAGGCCTCGCCAATATTTAAATACGAGCCATGATGACGGCTGGCGGCTAAGTGAATCGGCGCATCGAGTTTACGAAATTCAACGTTATACATACCAAGCTCCTGATTAATTTGAGAATGGATGTGGCTGAGTCTTTGCCGACGGTAAGCGCCCGGTGGCATGCCGTGCGCGGCAGCAAAAGAGCGCACAAAGGCCGCACTACTTTGATATCCCGCACGCTGGGCAATACGGATTAAGGGAATTTCATTCGTTTGGGCTAATAGCCGCGACGCATGCAGTAAACGCATCCGCAGCTGGGTGGCATTGACCGTTTCACCCATCATTTCCCGATAAATACGATGAAAATGAAAAGGCGAAAAATGCGCAATGCCCGCTAGTTGCTCAATTGAATACGACACTGTGGGATCTTGCCAGATGGTATTCACCACCCGCATCAGCCGCCGCCCATAATCCTCTACCGTCCTACTTTTACTCATAACACCTCCATGCCTTGCAGATTAAGCCGGTGCGATTGATATAGGTTGCTAAGTTGGGGGAGGGAGGCGTGCATAGCGGGCACTCATCGTGCCCGCTTTTTTTATCCCTTAGGCTTAAGCAAGTCTTGGCAAGTGGCGCGTTGTGGATCGCTAGCGGGCAGCTTGCTGCAGATGCCATCAAGCTGAGTCAATACACGGCCAACTACCGCATCGTGTTGCTTGTCTTTATTCCACGTAGCAAGTTTGCTGATGATTTTTTCTAAGGAGCGGCGGCTGCGTTCGTAAAAGGCGTTAGGCGTTACCGCCACTTCTTTCAGAATACCTTGGGTGGTCTGCTCGATGCGCTCTTCATTTTGTGGAGCCAGATCAACCAGTGCGCTTACATAGCTGCTGCCCCATTGCACGCGGGTAGCCGGGCCTTCGGACTTTTTATACGCTTCTTCGTACCAGCCTAAGGCCGCGGTTTTATCGCCACGTTTTTTAGCGTTGGCCCCGAGGGAAAGCATAAAGTAGTAAGGCGCATGCGAGCGTTTTAGCTCGGCTTTGAGTAACACATCCGATTCATCCAGCAAGCCTGCTTCGCTGAGTGTGTAAGCGGCCGTGCTGATTACGGATTGCCGCTCGAAACCATTGGTGGTGGTTTTGTCCGCCTCTGCCACGCGTTCACGCACTTCTTTAATGATAGGCGCAGCCAGCTTGCTGTCTTTGGCCGCATCAAGCTTGGCTAGCGCTACCTGGCTGGTGAGCGCGCTTAAGCGATCATTAGCCGAAAGCGTTTTATCCCGCGCCAGCTGTTGCAAGGCTTTATTCCATGCATCACTTAACTGGCTGCGCTCACCGGTTTGCGCCTTACTTAAATAGCTGACTATATCGCTGGCGCTATTCACGATCACATCAAAGTTATCGCGTGTTTGCTGCTTATCGGCCAGCACTTTATGCACCAGTGCCAGCTCTTCTGCTGAGCCGCTTGCTTTATCATCCCCTGCTGCAATGGAAATGGCTTTAAGTTGCAAATGGGTAGACGCGTAGCTTTCAGAGGCGGGCACAAACTTGGCCAGGGTTTTAAGTGTGGCAGCAAGCTGATCTTCGGGAACGAGCTGGGCCTGATCAGAATCCCAAGAGTAATCGGCCAGTAAGCGCCAATCGTCACTGCTCAGCTTGCCACCGGCCAGCGCGCTGCTCAGCGTTTCTTTAACCGGGCGGGCATTAGACAAGCCCAATTCCAGTGTGCTTAGGTAGCGATCTGCATCCACTTCACCCGGCAGGCGAGTGATTTCTGAGCCGTCCGGTTTAAATAAAATCATGCTGGGATAGCCGCGCACTTTAAATTGGCTGGCCAGCTTTTGCGCACCTGCACTATCGCCATCGATATACACCGGAATAAATTGCTTGGTGCGATCAATAAAGCGCTGCTGATTAAACACCGTCGCTTTAATCTGATTGCAAGGCGGGCACCATGTGGCTCCCCAGTATAAAAACAGCGGTTTTTTTTCGGCTTTGGCTTTGGCAAAAGCCGCCGCCACATCACCTTGCTCCCAAGCAATACCGGGCGGCGTATTGGCTGCAAAAGCAGAGCTAGTGATCAGGATAAGGGCAAGGGCGTGGGCGAGTTTCACGATGACCTATCTTATATTTGTTTGGGTGGATCTATCTTAGCTTATATATTTATTGGGAATAAAAGATCGTGGTGATTGCTGGATATTTGTTGCGGTATGACGACAGCTTGGTGGAAGACGGATATCACCGATATGATTTGATGAAGTGAAAGTGGCGCACTGCGCTATCGCTGAACGATGCAGGCATCGCACGCAGAGCTTCGAGTGCGCCCTACGTGATCTCATCATCCCTGTCTCTGTCTACAACAACGTCACCCCCGGCAGGCTGATGCGGCTGACTTCGCGGGTGGTGGTGACGAAGTCTTTGACAAAGGCGGTGTCGATTTGGGCAAGGGGGACGGCGGCGTAGAGGTCGGATGTCAGGCCTTGTTCGGTGATGGGTTTGGCCACCACATAGCCGCGCTCCAGATAATGTTGCACGCTCCAGCTGGGTAGAGCGGCGATGCCCCGGCGGCTGGCGACCAGTTGCAAGATGGCGGCGGTGAGCTCGGTCGTGCGGCGCTTGGGATTGATGCCTGCGGGTTTTAATACTTTGCGGATTAAATCCAGCATGTCATCGGGCACGGGGTAGCTGATCAGCGTTTCATTGGCAAAATCTTCGGCGCTTAAAAAGGGCTTATTTGCCAGCGGGTGATCTTTGGCGATCAGGGCGATCATTTCGTAGCTAAAGAGCGGTTGATAGCTGATACCTGGCTCATCAGCGGCCTCGGACACAATAGCCAGATCGGCGCGGTCTTCAAATAAAAGTTGCACCGGGTCGGCATGAAAGCCGGACACGATATCCAGCTCGACTTCCGGCCAGTGGCCGCGAAAGTTATCCATGGCAGGCATTAGCCAGTCAAAACAGGTGTGGCACTCCACTGCAATGCGCAGCTGGCCCGCTTCGCCTTCTCTTAATTTAGCGATATCCCGCTCGGCCTGATCGATACGCGGCAAAAACTCGGCCGCAAGCTGGGCAAGTTTTTCCCCCGCTGAGGTTAATTTTAGCGGGCTGGATTTACCTAGGCTGGATTTACGCAGCAGTAGCGGCAGCGCGTAGTGATCTTCTAAAAGGCGAATTTGATGCGACAGCGCCGATTGCGTCAGGTGCAAACGCTCCGCCGCACGGGTCAGATTGCCCGATTCACGAATAGCGAGCAGAGTTTTGAGGTGACGAAGTTCGAGTAAGGATTGCATGGTGGCCTTTATATTTTTGCGGACTGAAAACCCATGTCTTGAACCACGGAGAACACAGAGAACACGGAGAAAGACAGAATCTTGTTTCCTTAAGGCATTCTTGATTTCTGTAATACAGAACGGTTTTACCCATCCTTGGAAACTGCGTTATGTCGTCATTCCCGAGGAACTCCAGTATCTTGGCTGGATTTCGGATAACGGCATTCAGGGATAACTACTTTGAAGTTTCCTTTACAAAACTCAGGTTTTCTCCGTGGCCCTCTGTGTTCTCCGTGTCCTCCGTGGTTCAAGATTTGGGTTTTACTCGTTGTAAACTACATCGTTGTTGTTGAGAGTAATTCATCGTTGTTATGAAAATAATGAATTTGAATCATATCAATTCCACAGGCATGATACAAATAATATTCATGACAAACAGAGATTGCGATGACTACTACTCATACTACAAAGGCCCATATTCTTGGTTTTCCGCGTATTGGTGCAGAGCGCGAGCTTAAATTTGCTGTTGAGCAATTCTGGAAGGGCGAGATTGATGAAAGCGCTTTGGCCCAAACGGGCAACGCTTTGCGCCGCCAGCATTGGCAATGGCAAAAAGACGCTGGCCTTGATTTTGTAGCGGTCGGCGATTTTGCTTGGTATGACCAGATGCTGAATGCTTCGGCGCTATTGGGCGCTTTGCCTGCGCGTTTTGGTTTTAATGAGGTCGGAGGTTTAAGCCCTAAGGATTTAAGCCTGAAACAATACTTTGAATTGGCGCGTGGCAATGCCGAGCAGCCAGCCTTAGAAATGACCAAGTGGTTTGATACCAATTACCACTATCTGGTGCCAGAGCTGGATGAAAACACTGCTTTTGCCGGTGGGGTAGATTGGTTCTTTTATGAGATCGAAGAAGCTAGGTCACTAGGGCACGCAGTGAAGGCGGTCTTGCCCGGCCCGATCACTTTCCTTTATTTGGCCAAAGCCAAAACAGCGGGCTTTGATAAGCTCAGCCTTTTGCCCAAAGTAGTGGCGGCCTATGCGCGCATTCTGGAGCGCTTGGCAAAATTAGGCGTGGAATGGTTGCAACTCGATGAGCCGATTTTGGGGCTGGATTTAGAGCCAGAATGGCTGGCCGCATTCGAGCCGGTGTATCGCAGCTTTGCCTATACCGGCCCTAAAGTATTAGTTGCTACCTACTTTGAATCAGTTGCAGCCCATGTGGCCCTGCTGCGTGATTTGCCGGTAGCCGGTGTGCATCTTGATTTGGTCCGTGCGCCGCAACAATTAGTTGCTTTTGCTAGCAACTGGCCAGCCAACAAGGTTTTATCCTTGGGCGTGGTGGATGGCCGCAATATCTGGGTGAGCGATTTATCTGCGATTCTGGCGCGGGTAGAAGCACTGCAAGGACGCAATATTTGGTTGAGCGCTTCATGCTCCTTGCTGCATGTGCCGGTTGATTTGGCGCAAGAAACTAAGCTAGATGAAGAATTAAAAGGCTGGTTAGCCTTTGCCAAGCAAAAATTGCAAGAAATCAGCGTGTTAAAACGTGCCTTGAGCGGAGCTGATGTGAGCGCCGAGCTAAGCGCTAATGCCGAAAAAGTAGCCTCACGCGGGGCATCGCCACGGATTCATAATCCAGCGGTGAGTGCACGTATTCAAGGCCTGAGCGAGGCTGATGCACGCCGCCATGCTGTGTTTGCTACCCGCCAAGCAGAGCAAAAACTGCGCTTTAACCTGCCGCCACTGCCCACCACTACCATCGGCTCTTTCCCGCAAACCAAAGAAATCCGTGCGGCGCGTGCGGCGTTCAAAAAGGGCACACTGGCACAAAACGATTATGTAGAGCAGATGCAAGCCGAGATTCGCCTTGCGGTGGAAAAGCAAGAAGCCTTGGGCATTGATGTGCTGGTACACGGCGAAGCCGAGCGCAATGATATGGTGGAATACTTTGGTGAGCAGCTATCTGGCTTTGCCTTTACCCAGTTTGGCTGGGTGCAAAGCTACGGCAGCCGCTGCGTAAAACCGCCGGTCTTATTTGGCGATGTAAGCCGCCCAACACCAATGACGGTGGAGTGGACCCAATACGCGCAAAGCCTGACGCAAAAGCCAATGAAAGGCATGCTGACTGGCCCGGTGACGATTTTACAATGGTCTTTTGTGCGCGACGATCAGCCGCGCTCGGTAACCACAAAGCAAATTGCGCTGGCGATTCGGGATGAAGTGGTCGATCTGGAAACCGCAGGCATTGGCATTATTCAGATTGATGAGCCGGCTTTTCGTGAAGGTTTGCCGCTTAAAAAGAGCGATTGGGCCGTTTACCTGCACTGGGCAGCCGAGGCGTTCCGTATCTCTGCATCTGGCGTGGCGAATCAAACGCAAATCCACACCCATATGTGCTATTCGGAATTCAACGATATTCTGCCCGCCATTGCTGCAATGGATGCAGACGTGATCACCATTGAAACCAGCCGCTCGGATATGGAATTGCTCACCGGCTTTGGCACCTTTAAGTATCCAAATGAAGTGGGCCCAGGTGTGTACGATATTCACAGCCCGCGTATTCCACCGGTGGAAGACATGCTGCGCCTGATCGCCAAAGCCGCCGAAGTGGTGCCGGTAGAGCTACTGTGGGTGAACCCGGATTGCGGCCTGAAAACCCGTAATTGGCCAGAAACCGAAGCAGCCTTGGCCAATATGCTAGAAGCCACCCGCCAAGCGCGTCAGCATTTAGCCGAACATGGCAAGCTGCCAAGCTTTGCAAGTATTCCAGCTAAGCCGCATGCGCATGGTGAGTGTGCTTGCCACTAGGTTTTTTTCCCGCTCCTCTCTCCCAAAAGGGCGAGGGGAGCGCATTCTTAAATGGCTCAAGATCGAATGATCGTAGGGCGGGTGCAACCCGCCGTTTTTCGTGTTTCAGCAAAGCGCGGCGGGTTGCACCCGCCCTACAAAAACGCATCATATTCACTTGCTGCGTCGAGGCATGGCCACTGGCCCTATGAAGAAATCCACTTTTCCCGACCTAGTGCACCCTTAAGCCTGATCATCAGCTAGCTTTCAAGAGTATAATGGTGCCTGTTATAAGCTAGACAGGATATGTTATGCAGGTGCCTGCATTCCCTCCCGATGAGGCCTTGCGTGTACAGACACTGCGCGAGTTGCTCATTCTGGATACGCCGCCTGAAGCGCGTTTTGATAACCTCACACGCGCCGCAGCGGCTTTTTTTCGTGTGCAAATTGCGGTAGTCAGCCTGATTGATGTAAACCGGCAATGGTTCAAATCGGCCTGTGGGCTGGACGCCAAAGAAACGCCCCGCGACATCTCATTTTGCGGCCACACTATTTTGCAAGACGACGTGTTTGTGATTGAAGACGCTCTATTAGATGAGCGCTTCTTTGATAACCCGCTCGTCATCGGCGAGCCACAAATCCGCTTCTATGCCGGAGCGCCCTTAAAAGCCAGCAATGGCATGAACCTCGGCACGCTCTGCCTGATCGACAAAAACCCCCGCGCCTTGCTCGATTTTGAAATAGAAATGCTGTCTGATATGGCAAAGCTGGTGGTGCTGGAGCTGGAGCGGCCGATGGCTAGGCCGGAGGCTGTGGTTTCTTAGGGGGGTAAAAAGAAGAACTTCAGACAGTTAGGTTTTGTTTTTAACGTTGATCTATCTTTTGTCTTCCTCAAAAAAGGTCAACAAAGACGTGCATAACTTTGTGCATGGCAATTTGGAGGAGTGATGAATACTACTCTTTTTTTTAAGTGCAGCTCAATTCCAGCACCTGCTCGGGATTAATAGAGTTTATGTACCCATAAATTCCATTCTTGACGTGCTCATTATCTGTTTTCGAATAATCATCAATGAGTATGGCAAGTCTTGATGGCTCAATGTGCATGGATTCGTGCGAAAGTTCAATATTGTATGCCGTAATTGTATGAGCAGGGCCGTGTTCTTTTTCTACATTCAATGGAAAACCTGACATTGCTGCTTGATTTTTTAACTCAGCTTTCACTTCGTCGAATGATAACTCATTAGCTAAGACATTTATCTTTTCTCTATTTGTAGAAAGAATGATGTCATCCATATATACGCTGATGGTTACTCCAGATTTTTGCAATTGAACTAAGTAAGAACCTAGGCGGCTTTTATAAAGGCACAGCGAAGCAATGATAGTGGACTGAACAAAGCCAAAGGGTAAGACGCAAGGTCTAAGAACGGTTGATGATTCAGCAATTTCTTTGGCTGCTTCATATCCAACGAGCCCTTTGAGATTGCGAGTAATTCTGTTCTTGCTGACACATCCAAAGAAATTTGTTATGTCGAGGTGAATAAATTGAGTGTTTCTTAGGTGTATTTTAATGGCTTCTACGTGTCCTCCATCTTTAAGGTGATAATAATTAGAGGGCGGGATCCAGCAAGCCTCAATGGTTTTTTTAATTTTATTGCCATTTTCGATCGCAGCTGGGGTAGGTACAAAAACCCAGCGGCCCGGCTTTATCTCAAATTTTGAAGACCACTTAGGACTCATATTGGGTAGGATAGTTAAAAGTCACGCTCAAGAAGTCAATCACTTTAGATGCGAATTCAAAGAATGAATTCGCACAAGTGAGTGCCGCAAGAGCTAGTAGTTGTTCACGCTTTTTCATAGTGAAACACTCCTCATCTCAAATCCTGGCTTATCTAGCGCGGATGCGCATGACTTCACAACTAACAATGGGATAACAATCATGAGTAATTACATGAGGGCCATCAAGCGTACATCACAGAGTGACTGGATGAGGGGCAGGTGCATTAAGCGCCTACCGCCAGGATAGCGAACTCTAACATATATCTTTAATTTGTTAGCTTGCGGTTGGTAAAATACTTTAAATGGTGAAGAGTAAGCTCATTAGCCTTGGTGATTTGAAATAGTCATGTAGGTCGGGATAGTCGCTGAGGGCTGCTTGGCTTTATCAAGCAGCGCTGATTACGTCATCGTGATGTCGGAGCCAGATTTGTAGCTTACGCCTTCGGCTAATCCACCCTACATCGCTAGATAAGTTGTCATTACGTGGCGAGCTATTTTATCCACCCCAACTAGCGTCAGACTAAATACTATGCCGATTTCCCTGCTCTATCCGATGGCAATGCACGTCGCATTAACCGCGCTACTCTATGTGTTGCTGACTGTTGTACGTGCCCCTTCGGTTTGGGGATTAGGCAGCCAAGCGGATGGCTCTAATCCTTGGGGACAGATTGAGCGCCGGGTGAGTGCCAATTTGTCCAATCAGTTCGAGTGGCCGCTCTTTTTTTATGCCGCGTGCCTGCTGCTTCTGTAGCTGCATGCTATCGACCAGATTCAAATCTGGCTGGCGTGGATCTTTATTGCAGGGCGCTTCTTGCATAGTTTTGTGCAGGTATTCACAGCAAACGTAAGATTGCGCGGTATTGTTTTCACGATCAACTTCGCTGCTGTGCTTGGGATGTGGTTTTGGCTGCTGCAGTCTGGTGTGGTGCAAAAGTGCAATGGGCGCAGTGAGCTTTGGAGGGAAACAGGGCACAGGCCACGGTTAATTGTTTGTTTTTAACGATGATCTGCCCCCAGTTTTTATCTATGGCCTTTAGGCTTTCTCTGTGTTCTGCTTTTAAACTCCCCGCCTTCTGTGTCTACAGATCTTAGGTTTTTTTATAGGCAACAGCCTTTGCTCAAAGGGCCCTTAGTCGATCAAGCTGATTTTGTACTCGTGGCACCATGCTTTGATTTCTTTTTCGCCACTTTCTTTTTCAAAGCGATACCATGCGGCGAGTAACTGATGCCGGTCTGCCCAATCTTTAAAGCGGCCAAAAGCGCCTTTATGCCTAAACATAGCTTGTACTTCATTATAAAAATCCGGCGCATATTCTTCGGCAAAACAAACTGGTAATTGGCTACCTAAGCCTAAATCGTTTTTTGTAGGTAAAGGTAGATAGAGCGCATCATTATCCAGATCATCGGGTAGGGCTTCTATATCGTCAATGGCATTTAAATATTTGGGTCGTAAATAAATGTTGCCGCTTTCAAGGTGAATAAATCCTTCGCAGCTTTGATTAGGATCACCACTCATAAAATCGATGGCATCAATGATATCGCTTAATTTTGCTTTCACAGCTATTGCCCCGCTATGTATATTTTATTTAAGAGATAGTTTATTGTTTTAGCAGTTTTTTTATATTTTTTAAACAATAATAAAACATGGAGTCCAATAATATACCTGCCATCTGCTTTGAATTGCAAATACTTTTTTATCGCGATTTTTGTTGCGCTGCAACAAGCTGGGCGCAGAGTAGTTTTCAAGCTGGGTATTAAGCTGTGGCTATAGAAGGTTTGATTGGCGGGTAGTTTGATGTGAACGTATTGAATGCTTTTGTTTAAAACAGGGTATGTACTTCTATTTAGGGGGGAGGTTGATCAGGCCATGTTTTACTTTGAAATCGTGCTCTATTTTTTTGTAAGTGCCATTTGATTTAATTTCCTGCATTCCTTTTTCAAAAATATCGGCCATGCGTTGGCCGTCTTTATGTGTTTTTGAGAAGTTCAAATAGAAAACGCTGGTTTCAATTAAACCCACTATTTTTATTTTTCCTTTGTAATTACGGTTGGTATTAATCATTAAAGTGCCGGGCGTGGTGTTGATTACGCCGTATTGCACTCTTTTTAGCAGAATTTTCTTGAGCTGGGTATCGTCAAACGGCGATTCATCTTTAATTATTTTCTTATTATCCATCAGGATATTAGGATAGGAGTAGCCGTGAGTCAGGCTGATCGTTTTGCCTTCTAAATCTTTAGCGGTTAGATTTTTATCGCTAGATTCGCTTAAGGCAAAAATAGACAGGCCTTCTTCAAACAGAGGGGTTTTGTGCCAGATAAATTTATTTTTATTATTTTCAGTCATGGATGTATCAAAGCAGCCAACCACTTTACCGCGTTCTACTTCATAAAGGCAGCGCGCAAAAGGCACTGCATTAAATTTTACATTGATGCCTTGGCTATTAAAGGCGGCGCTGACCAGAGAAGGGGAAAGGCCTTCTACGCCTTGCTTATCTGATCGCATAGACGAGAAGGGTGCCCAGTCGTCTTCTGCATTGATAACCACAGTTTCAGCATAAAGCGGGGTGGAAAATAAAATAGTCGTAAGCCAGAGCGGGCTAAGTACGCGCATATCTTCCCCCTTGTGCTTTTATCATTTGGCACTTTGGTTTATAGCATCCTTTATGTAGATGTTTTTCTGAAATGATGCAGGCAGAGATTATGTCAGCAGGGCTTCTGCCTCTCTGATGCCTGTTTGCAAGCGCCACAAGGCTGCGTAGCTGCCTTTTTCTGCTAGTAATACCTCATGTGTGCCCGCTTCGATTATCTCTCCGTGTTCCATCACATAAATGCAGTGAGCATTGCGCACGGTAGACAGGCGGTGGGCTACCACCAGAGTGGTGCGGCCCCTAGCTATTTTATCCAGCGATCTTTGAATGGCGGCTTCGGTTTCGTTATCCACCGCGCTGGTGGCTTCGTCCAATACCAAGATTTTTGGGTCTTTGAAGATCGCCCTTGCCAGCGCCAAGCGTTGACGTTGCCCACCGGATAATTTTTGCCCGCGCTCACCAATTTGGGTGTCGTAGCCTTGCGGCAGGCGCTCGATAAATCCATGCGCTTCGGCGGCGCGAGATGCGGCGATCACGGCTGTCATATCCACATCGCTTTGGCCGTAAGCAATATTTTGTGCAATGCTGGCATCGCTTAAAAACACATCCTGCCCCACATAGCCAATGGCGCGGCGCAGATCGGTGAGGGCAATGTCCGTGCTTTCCATACCGTCGATTTTAATGCTGCCGCTGCTGGCATCGTAAAAACGCAGCAGTAGTTTAAGCAGCGTGCTTTTACCAGAGCCGGTTGCGCCGACAAAAGCCACGGTTTGCCCTGCGGCAATATGCAGTGAAATATCTTTAAGCACCGCCTGCTCGCCATAGGCAAAGTGGATGTGCTCAAAGCTAAGCGCACCCTTGATCTGGCCGAGCGGCTTACCCTCGTAATGGATATGTACGGGGGTATCGAGCAGATTAAGTACCCTTTCGATTGCCGTCATCGAGCGCTGATAAAGATCGGCAATATCGGCCAGCCCAGTCAGTGGCCAAAGCAGGCGTTGGGTTAGAAACACCAGCACCGAATAACTGCCCACGCCAATCTGCCCATGCAGTGCCAAATAGCCACCGTAAACCAGCGTCACCACAAAGCCAGATAAAATCGCCATGCGGATGATGGGGATGATGGCCGACGAGAGTTGAATCGCTGCGGCATTGGTTTGGCGGTAATGATTGCTGGCGTCAAAAATATGCGCCGCTTCAAATTTTTCGGCGGTAAAAGCCTTGATAGTAGCAATGCCCAGCAGATTATTATTTAAGCGCCCGCTAATCACACCGGCCGCTTCACGCACGGCGGCATAGCGGGGAGCAATGCGGCGCTGAAACCAAAATGCGCCAAATAAAATCAGCGGTACAGGCGCGAGCGCAATCAGGGCCAGCTGCGGTGCAATATAGAAAAACACCGCGCTGCACATCAGCGTGGAGCAGAGCACCTGAATAATGCTATTGGCTCCGCCATTTAAAAAGCGCTCAAGCTGATTAATGTCGTCATTTAAGATCGACATTAACTTGCCTGTGCTCTTGTTTTCAAAGTAAGACAGTGGCAGTTTTTGTACATGGCGATAGGCGTCTAAACGCAGATCATGCTGCAAGTTTTGCGCAAGATTACGCCAGCGAATTTGGTATAAATATTGGAATAAAGACTCGCCTCCCCAAATAAAAACCGTGATTACGCCCAAGTAAAGCAGCTGGTGAAAGCTATCTGTGACCCCCAGCGTGGCGATAAAAGAAGTCTCACGATTCACCACCACATCGACCGCAATCCCAATCAATATCTCAGGCAGGATGTCGAAAAACACATTGATCACCGAGCACAAACTCGCCCAGAAAGCATCCCGACGATATTGCCCAGCGTATTGAAACAAACGGCGAAGTGAAGGCATGGCATCAGCTTGGAGAAATAAAAGGACAATGCTAAATGAATATTACAGAGAGGGGGAGAAAGTTTTTAGGTGGGGAGGATGAGTTTACGGGAATGCAGTCGGAAAACAGTTTGCACTTGTAGGGCGGGTGAAACCCGCCCTACAGTTTAAATCAGGGACGTGAATGCGAGCAAAGTCCTACATCATGCTCTACAAGAGCATTATCTCGCCCCAAACACCATCCGCTCTGCAAAGCCTTTTCTTAGCCAGCCCATTTGGTCCATGGCGATGAGGCCTAGGCTGCGGCCGTGTTTGAGTAAGGGGCCGGGGTGGTCGAAGTAGGTGATGAGGCCGTCGGTAAAGTGGGTAACAAGACCCGCGTCTTTTTTTCTGAGGCGAGCGTAGCGGGCGAGTTGTTCCGGCTCGCCGATTTCATCTTGGCGGCTTGCGATAATCAGCTCGGCGAGCGTGGTGGCATCGCGCAGGCCGAGATTCAGGCCTTGGCCTGCCACGGGGTGCAGTGTTTGTGCGGCATTGCCGATCAAGACCACGCGGCGGCCGACGACGGAATTGAGCGTTTTTAAAGCCAGCGGCCAGCTGGCGCGAGATGCCACGCTGCTAAAGCCTGCGATGCGGCCAGAAAAACGCTTACTGACTTCGCGAATAAAATCATCTTCGCTCATGGCTAAGCGCGCCTTGGCAAGCTCGGGAGATTGCGGCCAGACGAGGGTGAAATCTTTGCCATTGGGTAAGAGCGCCAAGGTGGCGTCGTCAGCAAAGCGCTCGTACGCCATACCGCCATGCGGCTCGGTGGGCGTGAGTTTGGCGAGAATGGCGTGCTGCTGGTAAGGCTTGATGGTCTGGATAATATCGTCCAGCTGGCTAATCAGCTGGCCACCATCGGCAAGCACCACAAGGCGGGCAGTGAGCTGCTCCTCTCCATTGGGGCCATCGATTTTAATCTGGGCAAAGCGGGCCAGTCGTGTGATTTGGCTGACGCGATAGCCCAGCGCTACTTTGGCTGGGCTTTCGCTGAGCGTGCTAAAAGCGCGGCGGGCCAGTTTGTCAAAATCCACCACAAAGCCCAAAGCAGGCAGGCTCAGCTCGCTGGCTAACAGCTCGGTGCGGCCTATTGTGCCTTGCTGCGAGATATGCACTTGGGTGATGGCCGTGGCCGTCAGTTCTTCTCCCCATAATCCCACTCTATCCAGTGCTTCAAAGCTTGCCCAGGATAAGGCCAGCGCACGTGGATCGGCTTCAATCTTTGGTTTTGCATCAACAAGCAGGGCATCAACGCCAGCCGCAGCCAGTCTTTGCACCACCAACGCGCCAATCGGGCCACCGCCAATAATCAGCACGTCTACATGGAAGGGGAGTTTTTTTAAGAGCATATCGACCTGAATAAAATGGGGGGATTGGATGACATGTTTAAGTTGCAGGATTGGATTTTATTAATCATCCCATCCCGCATAAGTGGGCAGCGTTTGCCAGCATTGCAACTGCCGCGCTTCAACTTGTAGCGTGGTCTGGTTGAGCAGCCAGCTCGCCAATCCGCCGCGCATATAGGCCAGCTCATCGCCACAGACACCCACTAAATCTCGCGCCAGCGCTGCAGCGGCTAGGTAAATCTCCCCTTCAATAATCGGTGCGGTGGCCAGATAGTATTGCTCTTCAATCAACGCCAGCCAGTAAGCGCGCTCTTCCTCCGCCAACACCGCCACCGTACCGCGCGGTTTTGCCGCCAGCTCGCTTGCTACCAAATGGCCAACGGCCTGAAACCACTGCCAGTTTTCAATCGTATGCGTATCAACGCCATAGTCCGGGATGTCGGTATTGATGGGAAACACAGGTAAACCTTTATTTAATACAGGGGAGCATTGTAAGCGAAAAGCGATGTTTTTAAAGCGAAGATCTGTAGACACAGAGAACACGGAGGGGAAAACAGCACACAGAGAAAAGCAAAGTTATTGCCCTATTTAGCAATGTTGTATGGGAAAAAATACTTGTTCTATTTGCATAAAGTTAAGATAAAAACATAGTAAAAAAGTTGATTTTCATAGGGTGTGCGAGTCGTTTTTCTTGTGCACCGTTTTTTGGTGCGCAACGACTACGTCGTTGTACACCCTATGAAAAGCCGATTTACTCCATGAGGAAAACTTAACTTAATGCCTATCCTAGGGAAAAAACGTATACACACTCTAGGTGTTTTTCTCAGTGTTCTGCTTTTAAACTCTGTGTCTACAGACCTTAGGTTTTTCCCCTGTTTCAAGGATGTTTCAAAAATCCTTCACTTCCACCACCATCAATCCCGCCCGCACGCCGGGTTTTACTTTGGGGTTGGGGAAGACGACTCGTTCTTCAAGGTGGCTTACTTTGTATTCGTAGCCGGTGTCAGATGCAATCAGTGTGCCTTGTGGGCAGGCGGTGAAGTTGGCGACATCATCCGGTAGGTGCAGCTTAAAGGCTTCGCTGTGTTTTTCTAGCTGGCCAACCACTTTAAATACTTGATAGGGCTGGGCGGGCCAGCTTGGCTCGGTGGCGGAGACCATGCTTTGCATCAGTGCATTGATGCCTGCAAAGTTATCAAGCTGGTTTTGCCCAAAGGGCTGCACTTTGCCCAGCTCTAGCGTCACTGATTGCGCGCCGTGGTGCTGGCTGGAGTGGTAAGCAAACGTGCCTGCCGGGGCATGGTTAATCAGCAGCGCACCTAAATCACAGCACTCAAGCCATTTAAGCAAATGCGCGTCATAAGGCCGGGTTTGGTAAGGCAGCAGGCCAAAGCGGGCAAAGCTGGAAGGGCGAATGGCGGTGTGTAGATCAAGGTGATAGCGCGCACCACTTGCTCCTGCAAAAAACTGCGCCATCGCGGCTTCAATTTGCGCTGCACGCTGCGCATCACGGCTTTCCGGCAGGCGGGTGTGGCGGTGATCAAATAAGCGGTTGAGATCGTCATCTAGATAGCGATCACTACCCCGCATCGCTGCGACATTACCCAGCAAAACCAACAGCCGCACGCCTAGCGCCAGTTGCCCACTTGCCAAATCTTTAACCAAGGCATTAAGCAGCTCAATCGGCGCAGTCTCATTGCCGTGTATTCCCGCCGACAAAACCAAGCTCTGATCACTGCCGTGATGCGGCACAAATTCCAGCAAGCCCTCGCCCAGATAATGCCAATGCACCCCACTTTCCAACGTGCCTTTGACGATATCGATGGGATGGTTTTGTAAGGTAAAACTCAGGAAATCAGCAAGAACAGGATGAGTGTGTGGCATAGCGGGGTCCTGGTAATGAGCAATAAAGGCAAGCTCTGTAGACACAGAGAACACAGAGTTAAAAAGCAGAACACAGAGAAAAAACATACCGGGGCTATTTTCTTAAGGTTTTCTCAGTGTGCTTTGTGTTCTCTCCGTTCTCTGTGTCTACAGATCTTTTTGATCTTTATTAAAATATTTAAAAGCAAGCCAGCAAAGCCTGCACCGGGTGGCGGAGGGTGGTTTTGTCTATCAGTTTAACCTGACAGCGGCAGGAGTAGCCGGTAGCCAGCAGGTTTTCCCCTTGCTCTGCCACGATTTTAGCCCAGCTTTGCGCGTAAATTTGCTTTGATTGCGCTCTGTGATCCGCCTCGTGGCCAAATGTGCCGGCCATGCCGCAACAGCCTGCTGCCCGAGTAGTGAGCGTGACGCCCAGTGCCGTAAATACCTTATCCCAATCGCTAAATGCGCTGGCGATATTGGTTTTTTCGCTGCAATGCGGGATCAGCGTAAAGGCTGAGGTTTTTAGCTTTAGAGCGGGCGCTTGCTTGGCAAATTGTTCTGCCAGCCATTCTTGCAGCAGCGCCACTTTAGGCGGGTTTGCCAGCGTTTTGGCGTATTCGCTGCGGTAAGCCAGCGTCATCGAAGGGTCGATCCCCACCAGAGGCACGCCGTTTTGGGCGAGTTTTTGCAGCATGGTGCTGTTATCTGTCGCCGCTTGCTTAAAGCGATCTAAAAATCCATGCACATGCAGCGGTTTGCCATTGGGTTTAAATGGGGCAAGCAGCGGGGTGAAGCCGAGTTTTTTAAGTAGCTCGAATACATCCAGCACCAGCTGCGTTTCAAAATAACTGGTGAAAGCATCCTGCACAATAATCACTGCGTTGGCATGGGGCTGGCCGTCAGCCATTGCAAAGCCACGTTGCAGCAAAGTGGCTTGCAGATTGACGCCGGTGAGCAGCGGGCTTTCGATTAGATTAAGCCGCTGCATGATATTGCGGGCCAGCGGATTGCTAATCGCCGCGTTGTAGAGCTTGGGCATTTTGGCCATCGCGGGCAGCGTGGCTTCTAAGCTAGCGACCAGATAATCTTTGGCGGGGCGCAGATAGCGACCGTAGTAGAGCGACATAAATTTAGAGCGTAAATCAGGAATATCCACCTTCACCGGGCATTGCCCCGCGCAAGATTTACATGCCAAGCAGCCGTTCATGGCTTCCATCACCTCGCTCGAAAAGTCCCCTTGCTTGTTCAGACTATTAACGGCGCGGCGTAATAGATTGGCGGGTTTCGTTGACGTTGGGTCAACGCCTTGCTCCGCCAATTGCCGCAGCCATTCGCGCATTAAAGAGGCGCGGCCTTTGGGTGAATGGCGGCGCTCTCTTGTGGCTTTCCACGATGGGCACATCGCGTCGTCAGGGTCGAAGTTGTAGCACGTGCCGTTGCCATTGCAATGCAGCGCGCCATCGTAATCTTTGCGGATATGTATCGGGATTTGCCGGTCAAACTGGCCGCGCGTTGGTGGCTCGTCAATTTTGATTAGCGCATCGGGGCTGGCGATTTTTCCGGGGTTGAGCTGATTATGCGGATCAAACACCTGCTTAATCTGCTGCAAACAGGGGTAGAGCTTGCCAAAAAAAGCCGGTGCATATTCGCTGCGCAGCCCCTTGCCATGTTCGCCCCAG
Source organism: Iodobacter arcticus (assembly GCF_042664895.1). Taxonomy (NCBI): domain Bacteria; kingdom Pseudomonadati; phylum Pseudomonadota; class Betaproteobacteria; order Neisseriales; family Chitinibacteraceae; genus Iodobacter; species Iodobacter arcticus. The sequence goes on along the minus strand of NZ_JBHTBQ010000039.1, from coordinate 11,833 downwards.
AGTACTCCATGATATTTTTGTGTGAGCGCCGCCACGCCATCGCTGATCTCTCGCAACATGGCAAGGGCGTTCGGTTCTTTCATATCAATTGCTGGCCGCACATGCAAAACTCCCGCGTCCACATGGCCAAACATGCCATAAAACAAGCCGTGCTGATCGAGTAGCGCCCTGAAATCGTGGATGTAATCGGCCAGATTTTCTGGCGGTACGGCGGTGTCTTCTACAAAGGGAATCGGCTTGGCGTTTCCGGCCCTATTCGCTAGTAGACCTACTGATTTTTTACGCATGCCCCAGATGCGCTTTACCGCCGCATCGCCGCGCGCCACGGTAAAGCCAAGCCGCGCTTCGCCTTGCAAGCCCTGCTCGATATGGGCGATTTGCGCGGCGAGATGGCTTTCTGTTTCGCTCAAGACTTCCAGTAAATTAATCCCCAGCGTGGGCGTTGCGTCTTCGGGGAAAAACTCACGAATGCCGTGCCAGATTAAATCGCCTTTGGCGAGCTGCAAAATGGTGAAATCAACCGTTTCGATGGATGCCGCACCCAGCGCCATTAAATGCGGTGCATCGCGCAATGCTGCATCAAAGCTGGCATAGCGGATATTAATCAGCGCGCTGTATTTAGGCAGCGGCAGCACATTCAGTTTGGCTTCAACAATCAGCCCTAGCGTGCCTTCCGAGCCGCATAAAATCGCGTTCAGATCAAACTGGCCTTTATCGTTATAAATATGCGCCAAATCGTAACCGGTCAGGCAGCGGTTGAGCTTAGGAAACGTGGCCGTAATTTGCTGGCTATGGTCTTTATGGATTTGGGCGATCAGGCCGTGCACATGCGCAATCAGATCGTCTTGCTCACAGACTGCTGCTAGCCCGTCGCTGCTTAAAGGCTGCGAATGCCAAAGCGTGCCATCCAGTAAGACGGTATCCAGCTCCAGCACATGATCGCGCGTTTTGCCGTAAAGGCAGGAGCCTTGCCCGCTGGCATCGGTATTAATCATCCCGCCGATGGTGGCTCGATTCGACGTGGATAACTCGGGCGCAAAAAACAGCCCGTGTTGGGCTAGCTCCTTGTTGAGCTGATCTTTCACCACGCCAGTCTGCACTCTGGCCCAGCGCTGCTCGGCGTTAATCTCCAAAATGGCATTCATATTTTTAGAGAGATCGACAACTAAGCCATCCCCCAAAGACTGCCCATTGGTCCCGGTGCCGCCGCCGCGCGGGTAAAGCTTGATGCTGCAAAAACGCGCCTCGCTGGCTAGCTTCACCACGCGGATCACATCATCGTTATGCTTGGGAAACACCGCCGCTTGCGGCAACAACTGATAAATCGAATTATCCGTCGCCAAAACGGTGCGATCCGCCAGCGTGCTGCTGATCTCCCCCGCAAAACCACGCAAGCGTAGCTCAGCGATAAAATCGAGATAGAGGGACTGTGGTGCTGGTGTTTTAGAGAGGCGAGGGATCATAGAGCTTGGCTGGTGAGAGGGTGTTGGGTGGCTAAGGCGCTTGCCCATAGCTTACAAGTATAGTTTTATCGTAGGGCGCTAATAAAGCCAAGCGTTTTTTGCTTGGCTGCATTACGCCGCATGGTCGTTGAATATGGTGCAATGGCGCAGCATGCAAAAAATGGTGCGCAAGAAAAGCGTTTGCACACCCTATAAAATCGAACTGCGTCGATATTTGGGTTTATAGGGTGCAAAACGCCAGAGGCGTTACGCACCGTGCAATGCCACATCGCAACATTGACGCGTGGGCACAAAACCGTGCCCACCCTAAGAGACTAAGAACCCACATCTTGAACCACGAAGAACACAGAGAAGCACGGAGAATTCTTTTATTTATTTGGTTTTCTCCGTGAAACTCCGTGTTTTCCTTAACTCCGTGGTTTAAGGTTTGGGTTTACTCAATCTAAGCCACAGCCGCTGCCGTCATTTTAAAAATCCCCTGCGCATTCGATGCATCAAAGCGTAAATCTAGCGCTTCGCTATTTGGGAGTTTGTCGCGGCTGATAAATTCGTAGAAAGAGCCGGGTACGGTGCGGGTGATGGGGTGATTTTTTTCGTCGAGGAAAATCCGCTGCACCATGGCGGCTTTCAGTGCGGTTTGCCGCACCGCGCCCGAGCCGGAAATCTCAACGCTGTCTTTAATCGGGTAGCCTTTTGCGCGTAGCTCATCGGCTAGCTCTATCACATGCGGCACACGATCCGTGGCGTGGTTAAAGCGATTGCCTTCGGTGCTGATCCACGCCATTTCGGCAGATTCTGCTAGCAGTGTTTCGTAATCTACTAAATGCGGCACTTCATGCTGCACATCAAAACAGCCGACCAAGGCTGGCAAGAGGGTGACGGCATCATCAAAACTTAGCGAATGATGCTCGCTTAATTGTGCCAGCAGGCTTAGATGCTCGGGCTTTAGCGGATCGCGCGAGTTGTGCACGATGCGCTCGGCAGCAATTTGGAAATTCATTGAGAATTGTTCAACGTGCAGCTCGGAAACAAAAAATTGCGAAATCACTTCGGGTAAATCCAGATGACAGTAAGCACGGCCAGTCATTTTTATTTTTTTAAGCGGATAGACATTGGCTACCGCAAAACCAAGTGGCTCCAGAATACGTTTAAACGCCAGCTCGCCATGCGGCAAAGCACCGGTGCGGGGCGCATCAACCGTGCGCAGCGCGCCATGATCAAACAGCACTTTTTCGCCCGCAGCTAGTTTTTCTGCCACATAACGAGCACCTTCAGGCACCGCGGCTAAATTTTGTGCAAACAACATCATATTCATCGCTTGGGCAAGCAAGCCACGGCTTACACGGGAATCTGACGCGCCCAGCAAGTGTGGGTCAACCTCAATCATGGCAAAGAGCTGCTGCGCTTTCTCCTCACCCGCAACACGAATCAGTAATTGAGCAAGCTGGGATGTTGCAAAGACATTCTGTTCCATTTTGGCAAGACCTTTTATGAGTGTGTATGCAAGCTGTGCATGGCTATGAAAATACGCGGGTTACACCCGCCTTATGGTTCTGTCAGGGTGTTTTTTACGGATGAAATTTTTAAATCATGTATTTGTAGGGCGGGTGCAACCCGCCGTTTTTCGTGTTTCAGCAAAGCTCGGCGGGTTGCACCCGCCCTACGAAAAACATTTCACTTAAGTTGATGAGTGGGCAGCAAGCCGCAAATTTTGTATTTAAGTGATCCACTTTTTTCAAAGTTTTCCATTTCACAGTCTGTGATGATTTGCGATTGGCTTCAAGCGATGTATTCTTATTACATCATTCCTAAAACTTATGAAGTCTATGCGACGCATTCTTCCTTCTCTTGCTGCTTTACAGTGTTTTGATGCAGCAGCACGGCAGCTTAGTTTTACCCGTGCTGCGGAAGAATTAAACATTACGCAAAGTGCAGTTAGCCGGCAGATCCGTTTGCTAGAGGAATTCTTAGGCAGGGCGCTTTTTCATCGGATTAAGCAACGTTTAGTTATGACCGATGCGGGGGAAGCCTATGCGAGGGATATTCGGGATGTGCTGGATAGAGCAGAGGCGGCCACGCTGGCCTTGATGGCGTATAGCGGCACCAGCGGTGCGCTCAATTTAGCCATCTTGCCCACCTTTGGCTCGCGCTGGTTAGTGCCTAGGTTGGGGAGCTTTACTACTCGCTACCCAGAAATCCAGCTTAACTTGCTGACGCGTTTAAAGCCTTTTGATTTTGCTAAAGAAGAAATCGATGTGGCGATTCACTTTGGCGATACCTCTTGGCCCGGCGTGGAATACCACCATTTAATGAACGAAGTGACCGTGCCGATTTGCGCCCCCAGCCTGCTGGCAGGCCGCAGCTTAAAAGGCCCCGCAGATTTGCTGGGCTTTACCTTATTGCAGCACAGCACCCGCCCCGATGCATGGGCCAATTGGTTTGAAGCGGTGGGGGAATCTAGTATTAATGCGGTAAAAGGCCCAAGGTTTGAGCAGTTTTATATGGTGATTCAGGCGGCTTTGGCAGGGCTGGGTATGGCGGTATTGCCGCTATTCTTAGTACAAGACGAGCTAGCCAGCGGGCGCTTGGTGGTAGCCGTTGATCGGCCCGTGCCCAGCCGAAACGCCTACTATCTGGTCCACCCCAATAGCAAGCGCGATGCCTATCCGGTGAAGGTGTTTAAGGAGTGGCTGTTGGAGCAATGCGGTGTGCAAACTTAAAAAAATTGGCAGAGCCTAAAGCTCTGCCAATTTTTTGCTAAACCTTAAAGGCTTATCCCCGGTGATAGCTGTGCGGGCAGCACCAGCGTGGCCGATTCGATAGATGCCATCGGTGTGGCGCAGTAGTCTGCCGCGTAATAGGCGCTAGGGCGATGATTGCCGGACTTGCCGGTGCCGCCAAATGGTGCGGCAGACGATGCGCCGTTGGTTGGGCGGTTCCAGTTCACGACCCCAGCGTCAATCTCGGTTTTAAACTCATCCCATAGCGCTGAGTCATCGGCCAAGAGGCCTGCTGATAGGCCATAGGCCGTGTCGTTGGCAATCTCTATCGCCTTGGCAAAATTGCTGTAGCGAATGATTTGCGTCAGCGGGCCAAAGTATTCTTCGTCTGGCAGATTAGCCACCTTACTCACATCCAGAATCGCAGGTGTCACAAAGGCGTTGCTTGGGTCGGCATGTTGCATTTTGAGTAGCGGCACAGCACCAAGGGCGATCAGTTTGTCTTGTGCAGTCATCAACTGGCGTGCGGCGGTTAAGGAAATCACTGAGCCCATAAAAGGCTGCTCGGCGGCGTCAAAATGGCCGATAGACAGCTTGCCAGCCACTTCAATCAGGCGGGCCAGAAAGCGATCGCCAAATTCACCGTGGGGCACCAGAATGCGGCGCGAGCAGGTGCAGCGTTGGCCCGCGGATAAAAACGCCGATTGAATGGTGTGGTGTACCGCCGCATCTAGCGCTTCGGTTGGGGCAATAATCAGCGGATTATTGCCGCCCATTTCCAGAGCCAGCATAAAGTCAGGGCGGCCAGCAAATTGCTTGTGCAGCGCCACGCCAGTGCCCGAGCTACCGGTAAACAGCAGGCCGTTCAGATCTTCGTGTTTGGCCAGCGCAATGCCGGTTTCTTTTTCGCCCTGCAGCAGCGCAATCACACCGGCAGGCAGGCCAGCGGCTTGCCAAAGTTGCACGGTTTTTTCGGCTACTAGCGGCGCTTGCTCGGACGGCTTAAATACAATGCAATTGCCCGCCAGCAGCGCAGGCACAATATGGCCATTGGGCAAATGGCCAGGGAAGTTATAAGGGCCGTACACTGCCACCACGCCATGCGGGCGATGACGCAAAACTGCGTTGCCATCCGGTGTGGCGCTGCTGCGCTCACCCGTGCGCTCTGCATGGGCGCGGATAGAAATCTCAATCTTGCCAACCATCGCGGCCACTTCCTGACGCGATTCCCACAATGGCTTACCTGTTTCAAAGCCAATAGCGTGGGCAAGGCCTTCTTTATGCTCGCCAAGCAGTTCAGCAAAGCGGCGCACGATGGCGATTCGATCTTCCAGCGAGGTGCGTTTCCATGCTGGGAAAGCATTGCGGGCAGCAAGCATGGCGAGGTTTACATCGTCGCTGCTAGCGCTCTTGCACTGCCAAACCACGGCGTTATTCGCCGGATTGGTAGAAATCAATTCACTACCCGTGCCATCTTGCCATTGGCCATTGATAAACAGTTGAGCCATGTTGCTGTCCTTTAAGATATTGGTTGATTCAAAATCTAAAGCAAAACCTAAGTCTTGAACCACGGAGAGCACGGAGAATACGGAGTTACACGGAGAAACCCTAGGGGATCATTGTCGTCATCCCCGAGTGTTTTATATTGGGGATCCAGCGTAAATAATGGATCTCCAAGAGCGGGAATGATAAGTTTGATTTAGTTAAGTCACTTGTTTTCCTCCGTGGCCCTCCGTGTTCTCCTTTTCCTCCGTGGTTCAAGATTTGGGTTTCAATCTTTGGTGCTACACCACTCTCCGTGGATAAGCTTCCATCATTCTGACTTGATCTCCCGTGCCTACTTGCAATGCCTTGGCTTCTGCTGGTGTTAGCATAATCAGGCCTTGCTCTGGTGCGGTGTAGATCAGCCCTGTGCGAAATTTCTTTAACTGGCTGGTGGCGATGAGATGCGGTGCCGATGGTGCTTTTTTTGTGTCGCTGATCACTACATTACAAAGCCCACTTTCACGCATCACACGCAGGCTGTCGATACGGGCTTCTAGCACGGGGCCTGCTTCAAAGATATCGATGTGTCGCTCTAAGCGTAAGCCTTCGCTTTCTAATAGATGACGGGCAGGGGTGGTGTCTTTGTGTGTAGCCCCAATACAGGCTTTGGCGTCGTCAGGTAAAAAGTCGATATACACCGGAAAACGCGGCATTAGCTCGGCCAGAAAAGATTTTTGCCCGAGCGACACCAGACGATCTGCTTCATGAAAATCGATGCGGTAAAAATGGCTGCCCAGTGCGCGCCAAAAGGGTGAATCGCCGTGCTCATCAAATACCCCGCGCATTTCGGCGCAGACGCGCTCGCCAAAACGGTCGCTAAATTGCGCCAAAAACATAAAGCGAGATTTGGACAAGAGCGCGCCATTACAGTTCACGCGGTGCAGCGGGTCTAAAAAGAGCGAGCAAAGCTCGGTGTAGCCGGTCAGATCGTGCGAGATGGTCAGCTTATCCATCTTGCTCCAGATCTTCATTTCGCGGCTGGCGTATACCGAGGTATCGATACGGTAGGTGTAAAACGGCTGCTCCAGCCCCACTGCGGTTTCAATGCCGCACACGCCGACAATCTCGCCGGTGTCGGTTTCTTCCATTAAGAATAGATAGCCTTGATCCGCTAGCGCAGCGCTGCCTTCCAAGGTGCGGCGAACGCGGTCGATTCTGGCGGCCTGCGCGCCCGGATCGGGTTTAAGCGTGGTCATGCCGGGGCCCGCTTTATGCGCCAGCTCGACCAGCTTATCGACATCGCTAAATTGACAAAGTCGCACAATTTTCATGATGCGGCTCCATTGCAATTACATAGGCAAAGGCGGCTATTTTTCATAATGCGGCCCCTGAGTGATTCAATTTTACACAGCGCACTTCGCTGCCAAGGCCAACTTCTAATGCACTGGCTAAGGCGGGCGGCAAGGAAATCTCTTGGCTTAGCTGCTTAGGCAAATGGATTTTAATACAGCGAAATTCGCTGCTGGAGGTATTACAGACCAAGTAGCTGGCCGTGCCGTGGATATCAGATTCGTAGGCAATGCGGTGCAGAGCGCTGTGGCGCAGCGAATAACAGGCGTCCAGTGTGGCGGTGAGCACGGGGCCAGCGTCAAAAATATCGATAAAGCGATCAGGCTCAAAGCCTTCGTCTAGATGGCATTGATAAGGCAGACGAGCGCTGGCGTGCGGCTCGCCCATCACGCGTTGGGCATCTTCTGAAAGCAGCGGCACATAGAGCGGATCAACCGGCATCACTTCGGCAATAAAGCCACGGCTGCGTCCGCCTGATTCCCGTTCCATTTCGGCAAAATCACGGCGGGTAAACTTGCGTCCCACGCTTTCCCAAAAAGGCGAGTTGCCATCTGCATCGGCAATGCCGGGCAGCACAGAGAAAATATCTTTACTAAAGCGTTGGCGATGCTGGGCAATAAATAATAGCCGCGCACGGGAGAGTAAATCGGCATAAGCGGCTTTTTCTGGCTCGATATAAAAGCCAGTCAGTCGCGTACAGCTGGTCAGCTCATGCGACATCACCAAGGCATGAATCCGATGATTCACATGTAGCTCGCGCGAGGCGTGAACCACCACTTCATTGCGAAAAGCGTAGAAAGGCTCGTGCTGCCCCGCAAGTGCGACGATGCTAGCCGATCCATACAGAGTGCCGTTTTCTTCTAATACAAATAAATAGCTTTCTTCGCCAGGGTAGTCGATCTCGTTTTGCAGGGAATCAATCGAGCGCAAAATCAGCTCTTGCAGGCGTGTACGATCCGCCGGCAGCGAATGCAAAATCGGCCCCTTAGAGCGCGCCATGCGCTCCAATTGATCAAGGTCGGACAGTTTTCCTGGTCTTACGATAAGCATAGGGGCGATCCGAGGGTGAACGGTGTAAAAAAGTTCTGTAGACACAGAGAACACTAAGTACACAGAGAACGGGGAGAAATAAAGCAAACTGTAGGGCGGGTGCAACCCGCCGTTTTCGCAATGTCATGCAAAATCTGGCGGGGTTCCGTGAGACATAGAGCGTAGACGCGTGGGCATAAAAACTTGCCCACCCTACGTTTTTGGCCCCTTTTCTCTGTGCTCTTCGCTTTCTCCCCGTTCTTTGTGTCTACAAATCTTAGGTTTTTATTAAATTTAAGCCGCAACAGTCGCCGGTACCAGCTCAGCAATCACCGCTTCCAAACGGCGCAGACCCTCTGCCAGATCCGCTTCTGAAATCACTAAAGACGGCAGCAAGCGTAATACATTTGGGCCAGCCATCAGCAGCACTACCCCGTGTTTTGCACCAAGTGTCACCACATCTTTAGCGCGGCCTTGCAATACCGGGGCTAGCTCGGCACCAATCAATAAGCCGCTGCCACGAATCTCTTTAAATACACCGTGTTTTGCATTGATCTTATTTAAGCCATCCACAAACAGCTTATTGCGGTGTTTTACGCCTTCTAGTACGGCAGGCGTATTAATCAGCTCGATCACTTTGTCGGCCACGGCGGTGACCAGTGGGTTGCCGCCGTAAGTGGAGCCGTGCGTGCCAACCACAAAGGCGCTGGCAATCTTGGCCGTGGTCAGCATCGCGCCAATTGGCAGGCCGTTGCCCAGTGCTTTGGCCGAAGTCAGGATGTCGGGTGTTACGCCATAGTGCATATAAGCATAGAGCGAGCCGGAGCGGCCTACACCAATTTGCACTTCATCAAAAATCAGCAGGGCATTGTGTTTGTCGCACAGGGCACGCAGGGCATTTAGGTATTCTTGCGTGGCAGGGATGACGCCGCCTTCGCCCTGCACTGGCTCCACAATCACCGCGCAGGTTTTGTTGCTGATCATGGCTTCAATCGCGGCCAGATCATTAAATGGTACGTGGCTGATACTGCCTGGCGTTGGGCCAAAGCCTTCTGCATATTTGGGTTGACCACCTACCGACACGGTAAACAGGGTGCGGCCATGGAAGGATTGGGTGCAGGCAATAATCTGATCTTTGTCGCTAGAAAAATGATCCACAGCATAACGGCGGGCCAGTTTCAGCGCGGCTTCATTGGCTTCTGCGCCAGAATTACAAAAGAACACGCGCTCAGCAAAAGTGGCATCAATCAAGCGTTGCGCAAGGCGCAGTGCTGGCTCGTTGGTAAAGCCATTAGATAAATGCCAAAGTTGATCGGCTTGATCGTGCAATACGGCGGTCAGCTCTGGGTGTAAATGCCCAAGGCTGGTGACGGCGATGCCGCTAGAGAAATCTACATATTCGCGGCCTTCCTGATCCCACAAACGTGAGGCCAAGCCTTTTACCGGAATAAACGGCGCAGGGGCGTAGTTGGGAACCATAACTTGATCAAAAGTGGCGCGATTTACGGTAGACATGGGCAGATCCTGCAAACGGGATAAAGTACATCCAGTGTAGAGCGGGCGTCGTTAATCAATCTTCTATAAATGCGACATAAAGCTATAGCTTTACACCTTTAGGGCCTAGGGAAAGCAGCAGGTTCATTACTTAGAGAAAGCTGCACGCTCGTCTCGGGGGGATAAGCCAAAGTGGGCGCGGTAGGCGGTTGCAAAATGTGCGCCGGAAGAAAACCCACAAGATAAGCCAATCTGCACCACAGAAATCCCGGTGCGTTGCAACATGGTGCGAGCCCGTTCTAAACGCAATTGCATATAGTGGCGGGCGGGCAGGGTGTCTAAGTGCTGCTTAAACAGGCGTTCTAATTGGCGGCGGGATAAATCAACGTGCTGCGCCAGCTCGTCACTGCTGATGGGCTCTTCTAAATTGGCTTCCATGAGTTGCAGCACGGCGCTGAGCTTGGGCTGGCGCTGCCCAAGTTGCAAAGCATGCGAAGTGCGTTGGCGGGTATCGGGCGTGCGTAAGTGTTCAATACATAAAGATTCAGCAATCTGCTCCGCCAAGCCTAGGCTTTGCTGTTTAGCCACTAAGGCCAGCATCACATCGAGGGTTGCAACGCCTGCGCCACAGCTAAAATAGCTGCGATCAAACTCATATAAATTCTGCGTGCAAATTATGCGAGGAAAAGTCGCTGCAAACGCCCGCAGCTCAGGCCAGCGTAATGTGGCTCGGTGCTGATCTAATACGCCGCAGGCTGCTAGCCACCATGCGCCACAATCAATTGCCCCAATCATCGAGGCGCTATTTAGTAAGGGTTTGAGCAGAGCAAGGCGCGGATCGTTCGCAAATGGCGGTGTCTGCGAAACGATAAGTAATACATCAGTAGCCTTGCTATCGAGTAAGGCGGGCAGCTGAGGGTAGTGCCCACCCGTGGCCAAGGGAATGGCGGCTCCATCTAATGAATAATATTGCAACTTATATAGTGCTTCATCGCTGATGGTATTTGCCAAGCCCAATACCGTATCGATGCTGGCGATGCTTAACAGTGGTGCTGGCGGCAAAAGCAGCACGGCAATTTGGATGAGGTTGGGATTGAGTCGATGTGGCATTGGCTTATTTTTTCAGTAATAACGTAAAATCGCAATTGTCGTTGTGCCTGATGAGTGTTGTAGTGAGGCCTAATAATTAAACATTCAGCCTATTTCAAACAGACATGGAGCAATAAGGGCTGGCACAATGTGCTTCAAATATTTCAATATCTGGAATTTCACTATGAATAAGCGAGAACTCATCGAGGCAGTCCTAAGGGTTGCTGAGTACGAATTGCCAGGTATTTCTAAAAAGGCCGTTGAAGCGACTTTGGAAGCGCTGGGTGATGTGACTGGCGCAACGCTCAAGGGCGGCGGTGAAGTGACTCTGCCAGGAATCGGCAAATTAGCAGTCAAACACCGCGATGCACGTGTTGGCCGCAACCCAAGAACGGGCGAGCCAGTGCAAATCCCCGCTAAAAAAGCCTTAAAGTACACACCGCTCAAAGCAATCAAAGACGCTGTCGCATAATTTACATCACTAGCTGTTTGGGCGATCTTTTGTAAATCAATAACTTACCGTATTTAGTATGTTTTCTTGCAAGTAAGGTGTTGACCGAGGCGGCCCCAGTCCGTATATTTCGGCCTCTCGCTGCAGCACACACAGCAACACGGTGTTCTAGCCGCAGCGAATGATCTTTAAAAAAATACAGTCGATGAGTGTGAGTGCTTGATTCGGAAGCGAAACAAGTGCTTGCATT
>NZ_JBHTBQ010000039.1:0-396 GCF_042664895.1 Iodobacter arcticus | reverse complement strand
CCAGTAAGTACTAGCTTAGCGATTAAACTAAAGAGTTTGATCCTGGCTCAGATTGAACGCTGGCGGCATGCTTTACACATGCAAGTCGAACGGTAACAGGCTGCTTGCAGCGCTGACGAGTGGCGAACGGGTGAGTAATATATCGGAACGTACCTAGTAATGGGGGATAACTATCCGAAAGGATAGCTAATACCGCATACGCCCTGAGGGGGAAAGAGGGGGATCGCAAGACCTCTCGTTATTAGAGCGGCCGATATCAGATTAGCTAGTTGGTGAGGTAAAGGCTCACCAAGGCGACGATCTGTAGCGGGTCTTAGAGGACGATCCGCCACACTGGAACTGAGACACGGTCCAGACTCCTACGGGAGGCAGCAGTGGGGAATCTTGGACAATGGG
>NZ_JBHTBQ010000038.1:0-592 GCF_042664895.1 Iodobacter arcticus | reverse complement strand
CGATGATAGTGCAGATTACCTGTGTGAAAGTAGGTCATTGCCAGACACCCTAAGCCGTAAGCAAACCCCCGTACTCGAAAGAGGCGGGGGTTTTGCTTTGGGCGGAAGAAATGCCGCCTTAGCGTCACGATAACCATCTGTGGTTCGCGTGTTGGCTTGCCCGACTTGCGCGAGATATGCATAAGTCATGAATTATTGGTTGGTGTTTATTTACTATATTGCTCCGTGTTCAGTATCTGCATGAGGAAGAGTGATGTTTGCTCGCTCAAAATCCTTTTTGATCGAGACCCCAGTATCATTTTTATAAGATTAAATGTCGGATAGAGGGCTTGTTGGTAGGAAACGATACCGTTTGAGTCGATTGATTTTGCTAATATATTGCTCTGAAAACGATTGCTGAGATTGAAAAATACAAAATGGCTTCTTATTAAATCAATGACTTAGCGACTTAATTGGTTTTATCTCAGTAAGAGTGTTGACCGAGTAGGGGCACGCCGGTATAGTTCGGCCTCTCGCTGCAGCACACACAGCAACACGGTGTTCGAGCCGCAGCGAATGATCTTTAAAAAAATACAGTCGATGAGTGTGAGTG
>NZ_JBHTBQ010000037.1:0-1162 GCF_042664895.1 Iodobacter arcticus | reverse complement strand
GGCTGTCATTATCCAGAATGCCACCGGTGGCGCTTACTCCACCGATGGTTAGTGGGACTGTTTCTGGAGTGATTTCAACCAAGGCATCATCAACCGTTGGCAGGGTCACTGCGAAATTTGTCACTCCAGCCGGAACCGTAATCAAGCCCGTTGTGGCGTTATACGTCACGCCGTTACTGAAGGTAGCGGTGCCGTAATCTGCCACCGAGGCTGAACCACCGCCAAGATTGAAGGCGTACGTTTCAACCTTGGTCGTTGCTGTGCTCAATGTAACGTTGAAGACCAGATTATTGCCTTCAACGACGTTGTCATCCGCCACACCAGGATTGCCGACTTCAATGCCGGCAATGGCTGGGCTGTCGTTATCTAGAATGCCACCGGTGGCGCTTACTCCACCGATGGTTAGTGGGACTGTTTCTGGAGTGATTTCAACCAAGGCATCATCAACCGTTGGTAGAGTCACTGCGAAACTAGTGACACCTGCTGGAACAGTGATCAAGCCCGTTGTGGCGTTGTACGTCACGCCGTTACTGAAGGTGGCGGTGCCGTAATCGGCGGTTGATGCGGTGCCACCACCCAAATTAAAGGCGTAAGTCTCAACCTTGGTCGTTGCTGTGCTCAAGGTCACGTTGAAGACCAGATTATTGCCTTCAACGACGTTGTCATCCGCCACACCAGGATTGCCGACTTCAATGCCGGCAATGGCTGGGCTGTCATTATCCAGAATGCCACCGGTGGCGCTTACTCCACCGATGGTTAGTGGGACTGTTTCTGGAGTGATTTCAACCAAGGCATCATCAACCGTTGGTAGAGTCACTGCGAAACTAGTGACGCCTGCTGGAACCGTGATCAAACCTGTCGTCGCGTTATACGTCACGCCGTTACTGAAGGTGGCGGTGCCGTAATCAGCGGTAGATGCGGTGCCACCACCCAAGTTGAAGGCATAGGTTTCTGGTTTTGTTGTTGCAGTGCTAAGGGTCACGTTGAAGACCAGACTATTGCCTTCAACGACGTTATCGTCCGCCACACCGGGATTGCCGACTTCAATGCCGGCAATGGCTGGGCTGTCATTATCCAGAATGCCACCGGTGGCGCTTACTCCACCGATGGTTAGTGGGACTGTTTCTGGAGTGATTTCAACCAAGGCATCATCAACCGTTGG
>NZ_JBHTBQ010000036.1:0-584 GCF_042664895.1 Iodobacter arcticus | reverse complement strand
CAGATTACCTGTGTGAAAGTAGGTCATTGCCAGACACCCTAAGCCGTAAGCAAACCCCCGTACTCGAAAGAGGCGGGGGTTTTGCTTTGCGCGGAAGAAAAGTGGGCGAACGATATCCATAACAACCATCTATGGTTCGCGTGTTGGCTTGCCCGACTTGCGCGAGACATACATCCATCATGCATTATTGGTTGGTGTTTATTTACTATATTGCTCCGTGTTCAGTATCTGCATGAGGAAGAGTGATGTTTGCTAGCTCAAAATTCTTTTTGATCGAGACCCCTGTATCATTTTTATAAGATTAAATGTCGGATAGAGGGCTTGTTGGTAGGAAACGGTACCGTTTGAGTCGATTGATTTTGCTAATATATTGCTCTGAAAACGATTGCTGAGATTGAAAAATACAAAATGGCTTCTTATTAAATCAATGACTTAGCGACTTAATTGGTTTTATCTCAGTAAGAGTGTTGACCGAGCAGGGTCCCGCCGGTATAGTTCGGCCTCTCGCTGCAGCACACACAGCAACACGGTGTTCGAGCCGCAGCGAATGATCTTTAAAAAAATACAGTCGATGAGTGTGAGTG
>NZ_JBHTBQ010000035.1:196605-240545 GCF_042664895.1 Iodobacter arcticus | reverse complement strand
GCGATAAAGACCTAAAAGTGACGGCTTGCAAGGGGCTGCTCAGTGTTTCGGCTAAAGATGAAATCTTAGTCACGGCAGGTGGCGGCTATATCCGGCTAAAGGGTGGCAATATCGAGATTCATTGCCCGGGCACGGTCACAGTGAAAGGCGCGAATCATGTGTTGAGCGGGCCAACCAGCTTAAATGCGCCCTTGCCCAAGTTTGCCAAAGGCTGCGAGCAAAGTATGGATGCCGCAGCAGCGTCTCAAGCGGCTACTGTGCGCTTAAGCTAAGGGATTAAAAAGATGACAGATCCAACCATGGCAAACCATGCTACGGCCGTTTTGCAGTGCTTGAGCGATCAGCTGCAAGCAGGAAAGCCCCTTTATCTCGCCTTGGATTACAGCCACAGAGCGCTTTCAGATGATGAATTGCGGCTGGATGAGGCAGCAAAGTTAAAGGGTTTTGTTGTGCCTTTAAAGCATCGCTCGCTCAACCCGGCAATACGGCCGTATTGGCTGCCATTGTCTGGCACAAATGCAGAGCAGCTGTTACCCAGTATCGAGCAAGCATTGCAAGAAGCCTCACCAGATTTAATTGCCGAAGGCTGTGGCCGCAGAGTGGCAGGCTGGCTAGAGATTGCGGGGGATGCCCAGCAAGCCGCCTTGCATATCAGCGAACAAATGATTCGCTTCTCTCCTTTAGGCGGCAAGCATTTACTGCGCTTACATGATCCTGCTGTGCTCTGGGCCTTATGGCCACTGCTTAATCATGAGCAGCAAAAATACTTACTAGGCCCTGTAGCCAGCTGGAGCCTGATTGCACCTAACGGGCAGCTGATGGCTTTGCAAATCAAGCCTGATACGGGTAACAACAAGGGAACACCTGATATATGGGGCCGCCAGCTCTGGCAAGATATCGCCTTGATCGCGCCTTTTAATCAGGCGCTGCTGGCCTATCTGGCACAAAACAGCGATTTGCAAATAGCCCAGCTAGATCATCTGCACGAGCTTGGCTTTGCGGCCATCAAACGAGCTAGATTGCTGGGCTTTAGTGACGATGCAGATTTAGCACTATTTGCCCAACACGCCTTGATGATCCACCCGTTTTTTGATCGCCACCCTTTGCTGCAAAAGTGCCTCACCGCGCGGCCGGCGGATGCGTATTACGGTAGCTTGGTTGCAGAGCTGAGTGACAGCGACTGGCAAAGCATCGCCGCAAACAAAGTTTAGTTTTACATAGGGCATTTGCCTTTCAATTTTTAGGAAATTACCAAAGCATGAGTCAGCTATGTAAAGCATGCCAAGCCAGTGGCTTACCCATCATGCCGGTGCGTTACGCCGTCGTCCCCAAGACTGTGACAGCGAAACTACCCGCTTGGGCAGAAGGCACAAGGGTGAAAGACATTGCCTTGGGCGATGAGTTTCACTACGCATTGCGCACCATTCGTGCAGGCTATGTGTATTTGTTTTACTCAAAAAACGCCCGTGGCGCAAAGCAGTGGGAGTGCTATACCGTTACCGAAGATGGCCTGCTGCTGCTACAGCACACCCCAAAATCGGCTTCCCCACCTAAAGATACCAATACCTGTGAAACCGCAGGCCATAGCAACAGCCGCTTGCACCACCTGATTATTAATCGCCCAGACGAGTGCGGCCCAACATGGATCGCGTTTAGCGAGCACAAATGGAGCGATGAAACCCTGGCGCAATATAGCAGCGATGCCAAGCTGCGCAGCGCCAGAATGCAGGAAATCGACCCCAAGGCCATGGCCGCTGGCACCAAAAACCCGCACAGCAGCCCTGCCAGCCAAACCGCACTAGAAAGCATCATGGAGTACAGCCTAGGCTTTTCGAACGCTCAGTTACCCTACGATCAGAAAATGCCAATTTTTAGTAAGCGCGATGGTAGTTATGAAAAAGGGCAAGTGACTAAGGTCAGCACGCATTATCGAGTTACTTCTCGCAAAGGCGTGGTCGCGGAGACTTTGCAATTCATGCAATCTCGTGCAAAGAAAAGTGCAGGAGGCTCCAACACGCCGCACGTTATGGCCCTCTGGGATGCGATTGGAGTGGCTCATGAATTGAATGGATATCGTAATAATCCTGCTGCTTATCTCGCACTTTTCACTCAAGAACGTGAATTTCAGCTCGATGCCATTCTGAGTATTGAAACATTAAAGCAATCTTTAGCATTACAACGTGGCGAAGCCATCGATAGAGAAGAAGATCGCCAAGTAGTCGCTCATACTACATATCCAATCTCCAATAGAGGAGCCACTCAGAGTGTGGCCAAACAAGCCACTTTATATCCAATCACCAATAGTGATTACGCTCGGGAAGAAGCCAAGAAAAAATCCATGGCAAGGACATGGGATAAGTATGAAAATAATATCGACCAAGATGCATATAACAATTTTAAAAAATATCAAAAAGAACTGATCGAAAGTGTTGAATCGCTTGCAGATAAACGTACTCAAGTTTTGGTTCGCTGGCTTGATGCCCCACTCTTCATTGATACCTTGGAAGACTTTCATGGTGAAAACCCTGCGGATGGCCTTGCTTTTGAAAGTGTTTTTGGAGGGGCAATTCAGGGAATCAATTCCAGTGAATCAGGGAAGCGCAAACTAAAAATTTGGATGGATCAAATCAAGATTGATAAAAACAGTTTGTTTTATCGTGCATTAGCACAGAATCAAAAAGAGATTGCCACCGAACTTGAGCATTTCCTAAAATTTGCCAAAGAAAACAAAGACAAACCTTATACAGAGGCGGACTTTAAGGAGGGGATGAAATCTCTTACTTCCTGGCAAAAGTTATTTGATGTATACAAAAAAGCATTAACAGTTGAATCAAATAATGCGAAAGCACTTGCAGATGCAAAAATAAAGCCTAACCCCAATCCAAAAGCAAAAGCTTTTGGGATCGCTTTGCATGCCGTGCCAAAAGGTAATCCCGGCTCATGGATAAAGACAGGGGGAGATTTATTCTTTCGCACCTTTCTGCCCACTTTTAATCAAGTTGCAGACCTCACTAAGTCGAATCGTTCAGGACATTATATGGGTGAGAAATTCATCCAGATGATTTTGGGCGCGCGTGCTTTAGTTGATCCTGTAGATGTAAAAGCTTTAATTAAAGAGCAACATAATGCGGATGTACTTCGCAGAAAAGAAATTGATAGCACCTCGAAAAACAAACGGGAAACGGGCAAAAAAGATCGGCTCACCTCAAAAAAAGCCGCAGCCCGAGAAGCTGCTTTCCGTGCGAATCAGGGTAAGAATCTGGGCACGGCTTGGGAAACTTTCCAAAAGAGCAAACCCGCCGATCATCTGCTAGCCATTAAAGACATGCGGCTGACTTTAGCTGTTTGCCTCATTGAAGGCGTTAACCTAACGCGCTTAACCGCGTTTTACCATGATGACTTTGCAACACAGGCGCTAATTAGTGCATCCGCATTAAGTTTAGCCGCAGGCATAATCGATATCTCCGCCACACCCATTAAAAATGCAGTAGGTGCGGATAGTCGAAGTTTTCAAAAGATGAAGCTTGCAGGTGGTGCGTTTAGTACCGCCGCAGGTATTATCGGTGCGATTGTTGATGTTACATATATGCATAAAAACTTTCAGAAAGAAAATTATTTTCTTGGCTTTTTGTATTTATTAAAAGCCTTATCTGGTGGCAGTTCGGCTCTTTTAACCGGTGCTAGTACTTTTACATATGCCGCACCAATTATTCTGCGAGTAACAAGCAATGCAGCCCTTGCAGAAGTAACGACCTTTCTTGGTGTACGAGCGAGCGCAATTATCGCCACACGGATATTTTTTATGTCAGTAGGTTTATGGCTAACCGTCGGGGCATTTGGGATTCAAATTATTATTTGGCAAGTGACCGATGATGCTTTAGAAACATGGCTTAATCTCACCCCCTTTGGCCGCAAGAAAGATGATCAGGGTGCTTATTTAGACAGTGAAGAAATGAAGCACGCACTCGACAACGCAAAAAAGGAGTTAGCATCATAATGTTGCCTATTGAGCAAACCCCCTCAACGTCTGGATTAGTCAAAATCAGCGGCCAAATTAAAAACTACAAATCAACGCGAGAACATGCCAATTTCTTTTTTACTCAAAACGACAATAAAGCGATGAGTTTAGCTGCCATTGCCAGTGCGGCAATTGGCTCAAGTGGGCTAGCAATGGGCGCGGCGATTTCCGCATCGGATATGGAAGAAGAAGCCGATTATCTAGAGTTTGAAATGGATGGCAAGGCAATTAAAGGCTGGGTTTGGCGCAGCCCATTTGCCAATAATGATATTGTCGATGTTGTTGGCGAATGGCGAGATGATTATTTTGAATTAGTCGCCATTGCTCGCCCCGCTGATCGAACCATTGCCCTTTATCCACACTGCTCACGTGGCAAGCGTGCTCATATAAAAAATGCAATTAAATGGTGGTTTCTTGGGGTGACTGGTATATTTTTCTGGCTATCAGCCATAGGTGCTTTGCATATAGCTCTTGGAGCAGCTTGGATAGGTCTTTTCGTTTCTATGTTTTGTTTTTTTGTGCCTCCAATTATGTGGCTATTCTTTGGAAAAAAAGGCCTGTTCGGATGCGTGGGTGTGATTTTATCCGCATTAATGTATTTTTATGGTCTAGATGATTTTATTTATGCGACACATAGGGTTTGGCTTGCCCCAATTGTGTTCTACATATTTATGGGAATATTTGCCATTCATTACTCATGGAAAACGATGAAGTTTGTTAATGTGGCAACTTATGTTTTTGATGCCCTCGGCTTGGAAAACCCATCAAATATAGATTTGCCAAAAACATCTAAGGCAGAAGTTTTTAAATTAATTAAAGAACGAAAAGTAAAAAAAGAAAATGAAGTAATAAAAGAGAGTAAAAAGAGGAAAAGAAAGAACGAAACAAAATCAAATGCATTGTTAAGCCAGAGTGAAATGAGCTTGGGCTCTATGTATTTTAAATATTAAGCTATCCCCTCCGTAAAATAGGCGGAAAATCTAATTTATACATACATTCGCCACTGCAAGGAGTACGCATATTGCCTGTTGAGCAAAAACCATCTACCTCTGGGTTAGTAAAAATCAGTGGCCAGATTAAAAACTACAAATCAACACGTGAACATGCCAATTTCTTTTTTACTCAAAACGACAATAAAGCGATGAGTTTAGCTGCTATTGCCAGTGCGGCGGTCGGCTCAAGTGGGCTGGCAATGGGCGCGGCGATTTCCGCATCGGACATGGAAGAAGAAGCCGATTATGTAGAGTTTGAAATGAATGGTAAGGCCATTAAGGGCTGGGTATGGCGTAGCCCATTTGCTAACAATGATATTGTGGATGTTGTTGGTGAATGGCGAGATGATTATTTTGAATTAGTCGCCATTGCTCGCCCCGCCGATAGAACGATTGCTCTTTATCCACACTGCTCACGTGGCAAGCGTGCCCATATAAAAAATGCGATTAAATGGTGGTTTCTTGGGGTGACTGGATTTATGGGGGGTATCTATCCCATTTTAGTGATGGGAGGTTACTTCTTATACACAGAATCTGGATTAGGGGCTATTGCCTCCCTTGTTGGTGTGTTCATTCCTTTCATTTTAGGGTTATTTTTTGGGAAAAAAGGTTTAATTTTTAGTGCTGGATTATTGCTAGCGGCTCTTTTAAGTGTCTTTAAATTTGAAGATATACTTAAAGCGATTTCAGAGTTCTGGATGGTTCCCCTTGCTATCTATATATTTATGGGGATATTTGCTATTCATTACTCACGAAAAACAATGAAGTTTGTCAATGTAGCAACTTATGTTTTTGATGCCCTAGGCTTGGAAAACCCATCAAATATAGATTTACCAAAGACATCACAAGCAGAACTTTTAAAATTAATTAAAGAACGAAAAGTAAAAAAAGAAAATGAAGTAATAAAAGAGAGGAAAAATAGAAAAAGAAAGAGCGAAACAAAATCAAATACATTGCTAAGCCAGAGTGAAATGAGCTTGGGCTCTATGTATTTCAAGTATTAATTTATGATTAAACTTTACTTACCCTAGACATTGCTTTGGTGGTTTTGAATTGAAGTTAAAAACTGATACTGGGACGATTAGTAATTTACAAGTTGTGCGTACCCAACAAAACATACTTTATAGCCCGCATATGAAAGAAGCCGCTGGAGTAAGTGCTATTGTTTTTGCCGTGGCCGGA
The DNA here is from genome assembly GCF_042664895.1 of Iodobacter arcticus. Classification (NCBI taxonomy): domain Bacteria; kingdom Pseudomonadati; phylum Pseudomonadota; class Betaproteobacteria; order Neisseriales; family Chitinibacteraceae; genus Iodobacter; species Iodobacter arcticus. Next base: position 234,353 of record NZ_JBHTBQ010000035.1, on the reverse strand, counting down.
ATGGGCGCAGCTGCAGTGCAGACGTCTGCTAATTCTAAAGGAGGTGTAGATGAAGTAGATATGTATTCATTTAATATAAAGGGTATCTCTTATGCAGGTTGTACGCGAGTAGTTGGCTTTAAAAATGGTGACGAAATTGACTTGGTTTACGAAAATAGAGAGCAAGGAGCAGAAGAGCTAGGGGTGCGTAGAAGCTCTACCCAATCGATTTGGTTATATCCCTATATGAGCCGTGGTAGTATTGCTGGAGTTATTAGTGGATTAAAGCTTTGGGTGATATGTTCTCTGCTTGGAGGGTTTGCACTATTATTAATTGCTTGCGTAGCATTAGACACCATACACGTTCATGATTTAGTGGCACTTTCATCACTTCCTTTTCTTGCTACTGCCGTTGGAATTAGTTGGATGCTTCCCCGTATTTATCGTTTTTCTATAGGTGCAAATGAAGTATTTTCCGCATTTGGATTTGAAAATCCTAAATGGGTTGACCTGCATAAATCTAGTAAAGAGTTCCGTAAAAAAAACAAAATAGCTTGGTCTGGGAAAAATTCATTAGATTTATGGTATTGAATTTATATTTCGATTAGCTACTGTTTGGATTTAAGAATGAAACTAAAAACAGACCATGGAATTATTGAAAATCTACAAATTGTTCGTACCCAACAAAACATACTCTACAGCCCTCATATAAAAGAAGCCGCGGGGGCAAGTGCAGTCATTTTTGCTGTAGCCGGAATGGGCGCGGCGGCAGTGCAGACGTCAGCCAATTCAGAAGGTGGAGCAGATGAAGTGGATATGTATTCATTTGATATAAATGGTGCGCAATATGCAGGTTGTACACGAGTAGCAGGATTTAAAAACGGCGATGAAATTGAATTAGTCTATGAAGATCGGGAGCAAGGAGCAGAAGTGCTAGGGCTACGTAGATCTTCCACTCGATCGATTTGGTTATATCCCTATATGAGCCGTGGCAGTATTGCTGGCATTATTAGTGGCATTATTAGTGGCATTAAGCTTTGGCTAGTATTTAGCTCGTCCGTTATTGTTGGTATTTTATTACTTGCAGCTATCGCATGGGAGGGTGGCCTCCCTATTCATGTTGTGGTTGATATCACAGCAATGGGATTTGCGCTTACTGCCATTGGCGTTAGCTGGATGCTCCCCCGCCTTTATCGTTTTTCTATTGCAGCAAATAAAGTATTTACTGCCTTTGGATTTGAAAATCCAAAATGGGTTGACCTCCACAAGACTAGCAAGGCTTTTCGAAAGAAAAACAATGTTCCTTGGAACGAAGGAAGTGGATTGGAGTTATGGTATTGAATACTATTTAAATTACTAGTTTTCATGATGAAGAAATGAACTTAAAAAAAGACCGTGGAATTATTGAAAACCTACAACTTATGCGTACTCAGCAAAACATACTTTACAGCCCTCATATGAAAGAGGCTGCTGGAATAAGTGCTATTTTTTTTGCCGTGGCTGGAATGGGCGCAGCTGCAATATGACTAAATCGCTAAAAGATCGCACTTCCAAGAAAAAAAAGTCCCCTAGAACTACAAATGTTGGCTCGCCCAATATAGGGCGCCTCTTTATCAATGGAAAACCTTACTTGCGCGTCTCTTTTATGCGTAATGGAAAGATATTTCAAAAGACATTTTACGAGCATCTTTTAGGAGGAAAGCAACAAACTTTGCTTGTTGCTGAAGAATGGCGTGATCAAATAACTGGGGTCAGAGCTAAATTAAATTAAATTAGCTTTCTTTAGCTCTAAGAGCATTAAGTATAATAGGATTTAATAGTGATTTGCCTGCATGGGCACTTGAGAATGTTGAATCTATACTTTTTATTTGCTAGGGAAGTGGGGGAGCCAGGTCTTATGTCTTGAAAATGATTTAAAACCTGCCCCGTACTTCGTTGGCTACAAGAAAAAAACTAACTTTATAGTTGCGAGAATATGGCAAAACATCACCCTTATGAATTAATACTGGAAATTATTAAGCAAGCCGAAGCAGGCGCTACAAGCTCAGAGCTAAGTCGTGAGTATGGCATAAACAATAGTGTCATAAGTAAATGGCGGGTTAAATATAAAGGTATGGACCTTGCCATGATGGTGGAAAGAAAGAGGTTAATTCTTGAAAATATTGCTAATAAGATAAGGCAAGCCAAGCAATCGGTTGTAGCCGTGCCAGCAGAAATAAAAAAGAAAAAATTAAAGCCTTTACTGCAGCCCTGCAGCCCCTACTTCTCTGCTACCCCCCAAGCAGTGCAAGAGGGGGTACAAAGCTGGAAAAACTTGCAAACCAGTAAAGCACCAAGCGCACAACTGATTGAATCACGCCTGCAAATTATTCATGACCTTGCCAAGGCTTGGGATGGAGAATGCTTGTCTAGAGAATACAAAAATAAAGTTGCGTACATGTCCTTTCGCTGTGGAAAAGGGCATGCTTTTGAGAGCAATGCGCGGCGTTTGTTATATGGCAATTTCTGTACCGTTTGTTATAGAGCCAAGCCAGAAGGGTTAAAAAAACTACAGGATGTAGCTGCTGCCCGTGGCTGGCAAAGTCTGGCGACTGAATATAAAGACTGCAAGACTCCCGTTGCATGGCGCTGCGATCAGGGGCATGAAGTTAAGGCAACATTGGAATCAATTAAAAAGGGTATGGGCTGCATGCAGTGCCATAAAAATCGCCGCTGGTATACGCTGGAAAAAATACAAGCCATTGCAAAACTAAGGGGTGGGCTTTGTTTATCTGATCAATATACAACGTACGCTCCTATGCTTTGGCAATGTAAACGGGGTCATATATGGAAGGCCGTTGCAAGTAAGGTTGTTTGTGGTACTTGGTGCCGAGTGTGTGGGAATATAGATAGAATCACCCGACCAAATAGTAAGGCATGGAGAAAATATCCAGATGTCGTATAAGTGAGGCAGGTTGAACTTGTATTGCTTACGGATGCCATGATATTAAGCATCAGCTGTCGTAGGGGGGAGTTTGGCTCACGGCTTTACTGGCTGCGGCTTTGGTGTTGAACAAGTTAAAAAAGAGGCGGGGTGGTACGAGTGCCATGAGCGTCTTTTAACTTTTACAAGATTAAAGGTGTCTGTTTTTTTATTATGCCGCTATGGCGCAGATTTTATAAGTTGATGGAATAATTGAGTGAGGCCTGTTATGGGCTGCTACGCTCTTTCCGGCGGCTCAATAGGCAGCAGAATGCTGATGACGGCGCCGCCGCCTTCGGCGTTGCGGGCGTAAATCTCACCCGCATGATCGGTCATAATCTGGCGGCTAATGGCTAGTCCCAGGCCCGTGCCGCTTGCATGGCCGTGCAGGCGGCTGCTTTGAATAAACTTATCGAAGATTAAATCAAGCTCGGCTTCCGGAATGCCGGGGCCTTGATCACTGACGCTTAATCCCATAGCGGCGCGGCCATCGCTTAATTGAGCTTCTTTGATAAAGTGAATACTAATTTCTTTGCCTTCAGGGCTAAATTTAATGGCATTAGAGAGCAAATTAATAATCACTTGGGTAATTCGGGCTTTATCAAAGTAGAGCAGCAGGGCGGGCGTTTTAGTATCTAGGCTAAAGTGAATGTTTTTGCTGGTAAGTAGTGTACCCAGCTCGTTTGAGGCATGCTTGGCAATGTGCCTTAGGTCGTAAATCATTTTGGTGTAGCGCATTTTATTGGCTTCAAGGCGTGACATATCTAAAAGATCATTGAGCAAGATAAGCAGGCGATTGCCACTGGAATGAATCCGTTCAAAATAGCGAATTAAATTGCTGTTGTCGGTGCTGCCGACTTTTGATTGGCCAATTTCAGAAAAAGACAAGATGGCGTGCATGGGGGTGCGTAATTCATGCGACATATTGGCTAGAAAGATTGATTTGGCCATATTGGCGGCTTCCGCCGCTTCTTTGGCTTCCAGTAAGTGATGTTCAACTTCTTTTAGCTTGGAAATATTGGTCAGAAAAGCAAAAGCGTATTCTAAATGCTGATGCTCGTCGTAAATACAGGCAGAGTTGACTAAAAAGGGCCGTGTTTTGCCATCCGCAGAGCTTAGCGTTACCTCGCCTACATGGTTCGAGCGCACTTGCTGGTTGGATAGATTATCTGGAAAAATCGCATAGGCATGATCTGGCCAAAGCTGGTCGGTTTGCTGGCCGATCAGCGTTTCACGGCTGAGGCCCAGATGGTGGCAGAAGGCCTGGTTGATATCAACAATGCGGCTTTTACTATCAATCAGGATAAATCCGTCTGCGGTACCTTCAATAATGGTGCGTTTTAGCCGCTCCGATTGCCTGAGTGCTTGCGCGGCGATTCTGGCTGCGCTGACGTCTTCAATCACGCAAATTAAGCCCTTGCTCAGGTCCCCCGTCACCATTTCTTTGGCATAAACCATGGCCCAGAAGCTGGATGTATCACGGCGGTAGAGTTCCATTTCGCCGCGGAAGATACCCTTGTTTTTGATTGCTTCACGAATGGGCTTGTTATAAGCCGTAAAGTGCTGTGCAGAAGCATGCAGTACATCGGTTGGCATATCGGTGATTTCGGCGGTGCTATAGCCAAATAGTGTTTCAAAAGCAGGGTTGACTAAGCGGATGGTGCCTTTTACTGAGAGCATAATGGCAAGCGGGCTGGCGTCGAGCACTGAGCGAATTTCAGCTGTGCGCTCTAAGACTAAATCTTGCAGATGATCACGGTGGCGGCGCAGCTCCCGTTCGCTGTTTTGCTGCTCTGAAATATCACGCACGGTGGCACAAAGATAGGCCGCATCGGCAAAAGTGATATGGCTGAAGGTGATTTCAACGGGCAGCTGCGCATGTTGGAAATTAATTTGATGGGTGGTGAAGAGCAGCCGTTTTTCTACCGAAAGCGTGTCCCAGAAGCCTTGCCATTGGGCCTGATCAATTTGCGGGAAAATATCAAAAAAACGCAATTTAAGTAGCTCATCCGGGCTATAGCCGGTGCTGATTGAGGTGGCGCGGTTGGCATAGCAAATCTGGCCATAGATATTGGCCCACAGAATAATGTCGGGGGCTTCATCCACCGTAAATTGGGTTAAATGCAGGCGCTCTTCAATCTCTTCGACCCGCCGTATTTGTTTTAGCAGTAAATAAAGTAGGCAAGAAATAATCAGTACAAAGCTTAAGCCCGCAATAGCTCGCGTGATAAGGTCATTGGTAAAGCGGTGCAACAGGGTATTACGATCGGTTGAAATCAGAATAATCAGCGGTAGTGCGCTTTGGCTGGTGTGAAATGCCGTGAGCCGCTGGGTGTCTTTATCGGTGCTTGGATAAACGCTGGAGCCTTGCAGACGGCGCTGCTCAAATAAGAGCGGATCAATATCGCGTAAATTACGGCCGATTTGCTTTTCGTCAAAAGGGTAGCTGAGCAAAATCACCCCATCGCTGCGTAGTAAGTGCACATGGCTGCCTGCCGCTAATTTAAGCGAGCGATAAAACTGTAGAAAGTATTGTGGCTCTACACCGGCCAAAATGACGCCGCCAAACTCATCCTTGTTTTTTTTGATGCGCTGGGTAACGGGGATAAGCCATTTGCCATCAGTGCGGCTAAGCAGGGGGTTGCCGATCAGCGGGCGGGAATCCTGAAATTGACGGTGATACTGAAAATAACTGCGATCCGCTAAATTAACGCGGCGGGTTGGGTACTCCAGGCCGTGGCTCTGGATGAGTCCCTTGCTATCGATGGTAATGATGCCGCGCACTTGCGGCGCCAGCTTTACTTTATCTTGTAAAACCTGGTGGGTTTGTAACTCATTTGCTTGGTCAACACCCCCAAATTGATTGAGGTTTTCCACGATGTTTTGCATGGATTGCTCAACAGACACAAAAGTGCGTGCGGCGTGCTCATCAAGAGAGCGGGCTAAGGATAGGCTACTGCGTTCTGCTTCTTTGATGGTGGCCTGGTAGTCGTAAACCGACATGAGGATCAGGGCCAGGGCAGTGACGATTGCTAAGATGGCATACAGCAGAATCAGGCCGCCACGCAGCAGCTTGAGAGAAGAGGCCGAGCCCGTAGGGCGCAGTGATCGGGTAAAAAACCGGTTCATAGCTTAGGAGTGTGGCGTCGTAATCAGTGGTCATCAGTGGTAATCAGGCTGGGCGCAGATTGCAAAGCATTCAGTGTGTTTGCAATCTGCGCTTAAAAAGGACGCAGTCTTAAGACTTAGCGTCCAGTTCTTCCCAACGGCTTAGCTTTTCTAGTACAAGTGTGTCAATTTCTTCAATCCGTAGCTGCATTTCCCTTGCGAGCTTTGGCCCGTTACGGTAGATGCTGGCATCGAGTAATTGTTGCTCGATATCGGTTTTTTCTGCTTCAAGCGCACTGATTTGTAAAGGTAATTGCTCTAAAAGGCGAGCGTCATTAAAAGAGAGCTTTTTCTTGGTCTTAGCAGGTTCAGCCTGTTTGGCTGGTGCTGAGACGTTGGCTTTGGGCGCAGCTGCCGGTGCAGCGGGGGCGCTGCTGGCCATCCGTGCTTTGGCTTCCATCCAGTCTGCGTAACCACCGGCGTTTTCAATTAGGACACCATCGCCTTCAAATGCAATCACCTGAGTCACTACATTGTCGAGGAAGGCACGATCATGGCTCACTAAGAACACTGTGCCAGAATAGCTAGACAGTAATTCTTCGAGTAGCTCTAAGGTGTCAATGTCCAGATCGTTGGTCGGCTCATCCAATACCAGCACATTGGCAGGGCGGGTAAACAGACGTGCCAGTAGCAAACGGTTGCGCTCGCCGCCGGATAAAGAGCTCACCGGGCTGCGGGCGCGGGCTGGGGCAAAAAGGAATTCTTCAAGATAGCTGATTACGTGCTTACGCTGATTGCCAATCTCGATAAAGTCATTACCCTGACTGATGGTATCGATGACAGTTGCGTTTTCGTCAAGTTGCTCACGGAATTGATCAAAGTAAGCAACTTGCAGATTGGTGCCTAACTTCACCTCACCGCTATCAGGTTGTAATTCACCCAGAATCATTTTTAATAAGGTGGTTTTGCCTGCGCCGTTCGGGCCAACCAGACCAATACGATCGCCACGAATCAGGCGAGTGCTGTAGTTGCCAACTAACGTGCGGCCGTTATAGCCCTTGGTGACGTTTTCTAGCTCAGCGACCAGCTTGCCGGATTTATCGCCTGCATCCACATTAAAGCTGACATTGCCCACGCGTTCACGGCGTTGGCTGCGTTCGATGCGCAAGGCTTCTAGGCGGCGAACACGGCCTTCATTACGGGTGCGGCGGGCCTTAATCCCTTGGCGAATCCACACTTCCTCTTGAGCTAATGCTTTGTCGAATTTTTTATTGGTGAATTCTTCTTGCTCGATTAATTCTTGTTTTTTGGCTTCATAGGCTTTGAAATTGCCGGGGAAGCTAGTCAGCGTGCCGCGATCTAGCTCAATAATGCGGGTGGAGATATTGTCCAGGAAGCGCCTGTCGTGGGTAATAAACAACACGCTGCCTGCAAAGTTTTTAAGCAGCTCTTCCAGCCATTCAATGGCGCTGACATCTAGGTGGTTGGTTGGCTCATCAAGCAGCAAGAGCTGAGGCTCGGAAACCAGCGCACGCGCCAGTGCCACGCGTTTTTTCCAGCCGCCGGACAAAGCGCCGATTTTTGTTTCAGCCGGTAAATCAAGGTGCGACATAATCGAAGCAATCAGCGAATCGAGTCGCCAGCCGTCCTGGGATTCCAGCTCGTGCTGCAGATCCATCAGGCGCGTCAGGCTTTCTTCGCTGTCATCGAGTGTGAGTAGCGCTGCGTGGTAATCAATCAGTACTTGACGTACGCCGCCCAAGCCTTCAGCCACCGCCTCGTAAACGGTGTGCTCCATATCAAATACCGGCTCTTGCGAAACAAAAGCCATTTTTGCGCCGGTTTCGAGGCGAATTACGCCATCGTCCAGCTTGGTGACGCCTGCGATCGTTTTGAGCATGGAAGACTTGCCCGCACCATTGCGACCGATCAGACCAACGCGCTCGCCTGGCTCAAGAATAAAGCTGGCTCCATCTAAGAGCGGGACATGGCCGTAGGCGAGATGAGCGTTTTCTACAATTAAAATGGGCATTTGATACCTTGAAGCAGGGGTTTTGCTTGTTATTGAGTGTTTAATATACAGGGCATATCTAGCGTGTCTGTTTCTGCCTATTGCGGCCAGGCAGGCGGCGCGTGATGATATTGCCAGGAAAAATCTTAGTGGCGATTATACGGCCTGACGGCTTTAGCCGATACCTGCAGTGTTGGAACTATTGCTTTCTATCATTAGAATGAGCCGCTGCTGGCGTTTGTTTTGCACCGGTTCTGCCTTGTTATTTCTTGATATCGCCATCCATATTGATCGCATCATGCTCTGATTCGTAGTAAAAAACGGATAAGCACGATCATAAAACAAACGCTTATCGCACGTGATACACAGCAAACTCGGAAACCGCGAATGATACGATTCTTGATGCTCTGTTTGTTTCTGATGGGCCCGCTTTGGGCAAAGCCTGTAGCCAGTGTAAAAAGCACGCATCCAACTTTGTCAAAGCCTTCCCAACTGGCTGCGGCAGATGCAGATTTTGATGCGAATTCTCCGCCAGAGCGGCTGCGGGTGCTTGTGGCGTTGGGGCCTTCGACCTTTTTTATTAAAAATGGTCGTCAGTACGGTGTGGAATACAGCATGCTCACCGAGTTTGAAAAATTCTTAAATCAAGGCCGGGGCAAGGGCGTGCCTCCGCTACGTCTGCAATTTATTCCCGTGGATGCGGGTGAGTTAATTCCCGGCTTAAGATCGGGTCGCGGTGATATCGCCGCTGGTCTGATGCCGGTGACTGAAGGCGCAAAGCAGCTTGTAGCCTTCTCCACTCCCTATTTGCAAGATCGCTGGTGTACGGTGGCAGGGGCAGATAAAGAAGAAAAACACCTGTTAAGTATTCCTGCCAGCAGTTATGCCCAGCGCTTATTGGGTGATTTTAATGATGCCAGGCGCAAAGCAGGGCTGTTTGAATTTGAAGTGGAGCACGCTGCGCCGGGCGTAAGTAGCGAAATGCTGCTGGCAGAAATTAATAAAGGCGCAGATAAAACCACCTTGGTGAGTGAGGCGATGCTTGGCCTATGGGATAAAACACTGCCTAAATTAAAAAAAATCAGCTGTGCCGATGAGCGTGTTTCTGTCGCGTGGGCCGTACGTAAAGAAGACAGCAGCTTATTAGCAACGTTGAATCGTTTTGCAGAAAAAACCGGCGTGCTGGATAAGGCGGTAAGCACCACACGGCGCTTTTTAGTGGCTGATGGCAAAGTGCAAAGCGCAGAAAAACTAAGCTCCTTAGATAAGCTGGCTTTTTTTGCACCGGTTTTTCAAATTGTGGCCGCAGCTAATAATTTAGATTGGCTCCTGCTGGCTGCGATTGGTCAAAAGGAAACGGGTTTAAAATCGGTTGTTCGTAAAAATGGCCCAACCGGCGTGATGCAAATTAATCCAAACACCGCCCGGAATATGGGCGTTAAAAACCCGCACGATGCAGAGGGCAATGTGACGGCGGCGGCTCGCTATCTGGGTTATTTGCGCAACTTTTTTAATAACCCCAGTATTAATGATGAGGATCAGTTGTATTTTATGATTGCTGCTTATAACGCGGGCGAGGGCCGAGTGCAGCAATTGCGTAACCAAGCTGCGGCACAGGGGCTGGATCGCAACCGCTGGTTGGGTAATGTAGAAAAAGTGGCTTTAAAGTCGGTAAGCAAAGGCATGGTGGATTATGTATCGAGTGTCAGTCGCTATTACATTGCTTACCAGGCGGCTGAAAAAACACGTAAAAAGCATGAAGGTGCTTCTGCGGTGAGCGAGGCTAAATAGGCGCAGTAAAGCTTAAGGAGTGGGGTGGGTGCATTTTTCGGTGGCTTTGCTGCGCATTCTGGCATGGTTTTTTTGCAGTCTGAGCCTTCCTTTTTGTATTTGATCGCAAGGCGGTTTAAGAATAGAAATGGCTTGGTTAAAGTGGCATTACTTCCACTTTGCAAGAGAATGTCATGAAAACTTTATTAATCGCCATTGCCTTGATTGCCTCCGCTCCTGTATTTGCAGCTCCGATTGAAAAAGCGCCAGAGATTATTAAATTACCAAGAATAGAGGTCGTCGCTAAGCGGACTCATCCGCTGAAAACTTTGCTAGTTATGGTTGCTTCGGGCACCGCAATCAATAAAAATACCCCCATTATCAAATTGCCCAGAATAGAGGTAGTTGCTAAGCGTACTCATTTGCTTAAATCTGCATCAACTATCGTAGCTGCAGATACACAGATTATTAGATTGCCAAGAATTGAAGTGATAGGCAAAAAAGATTGTGTGCCAGAGCGTGTGGCGCAAACGGCAGAGCAAGAAAATATGTTGTTCTTTAAGGCCGCTTATCCATCGTTGATTGTGGCAAAAAAAATCAATCCTTTTATGCCTTATGGGGTGTAATCAACGGTTGAGCAATATCAACTCAAGCCATGGGCTGGGCATGAATAAGAAAAATTTGGAAATAATCAAGGCACAGCTTAATGAACTTTTTGAATTTTCAAAAATAGTATTTGACCGGCTGGCTGTTTGGGTAATCCAGATGGGCTGGGGTAAGTTTGTTTTCTTAATGATTTTATTATTGATCATGGGTAGCGCGATCGAGGATGGGATTAATGGTTTTAGAAAAGCAGAATACCATGTTGCTTCGCCAGTCCCTCCTGCGCCGCCGGTTGTGATTCACAAGCCAAGCCAGGAAGAGGAAAAGAAAATAGACTCTAAACCATTGGATCAGTCTTCCAATGCGTGGGAGAGGCCAGTAGATAAAGATGCGGATCAGCGGCAAGCAGAGCAGGAAAAGGCGGATGCAGAAAAAGAACTCGCAGAGGCTAAAAAAGAAAACCACGATAAAGAAAATTTTAAGAAAAAATTGCGCGACAAAATCGCGAATTTAAGCGTGATTCAGGATAGTATTTTATCTCCAGGTGATAAGGATGAATTGATTGATGCGGTGAGCGATTATTTATCTAGCGTTGAAAGAGAAACACCACCCCAGACCATGGTGTCGACTAGTATTTCTGTGAATGATTGGGTATTTCTTTTTGTTATGATGTTGCTGGGTATTAAAGTATTTATGGGTGGAAAAAAACGCGCCGAAGCCCTTGCTAGAGAAGCGCAAAAAGAATCCGAAAGAGAGGCCTTATTAAGGCAAGTGGCCGAGGCCAAAATACAAATGATGCAGGCGCAAATTGAGCCGCATTTCTTATTTAATACCTTGGCTTCCGTTGAGTATTTAATTGAAACCGATCCGCCGCGCGCATCCGCCATGCAGCGCAGCTTGATTCAGTATTTGCGCCAAGTGTTACCGCAGATACGGGACCATGCATCGAGCAATCATTTGGGCCGTGAGGCCGATATGGTGGCGGCGTATTTAGAACTCTTAAAAATGCGTATGGAAGAGCGCTTAGAATTTAATATCCATATTCCCGAAGGCTTACGCTCGGCCGCTTTTCCGCCGATGATTTTGCAAACCCTCGTTGAAAATGCAATTAAGCATGGCTTAGAGCCAAAAACAGAAGGTGGCAGCCTGAGCGTGCATGCAGAAATTGCGCATCAGAAATTGCGAATTAGTGTGGTTGATAATGGCTTAGGGTTTGGAATGGCGAAAAGCAGTGGCACGGGCTTGGGCTTGCAAAATATTCGTGAACGGTTGGCCTTGCTTTATAAAGGAAATAGCTTGTTTTCAATTACAGAGAATCAGCCCTCAGGGGTGTGCATTACGATTGAAGTGCCTTATACTTTGGCGGCGTAATTATTTACAAATAACGATATAATTATTTGAGGTTTTGCAATGCCAACTGCACTGATTGCCGATGATGAACGTTTAATGCGTGATCAATTAAAGCTGCGCTTGGCGCAAGTATGGCCAGAATTGGAAATTATTGCCGAAGCTAAAAATGGTGAAGAAGCGATTAACCTGACATTAGCGCATCAGCCTGATTTTGCATTTTTAGATATCCGTATGCCCGGTATTACCGGACTGGAAGCCGCACAAGCCGTTTCGCAATCTACTCATGTGGTTTTTGTAACCGCTTATGATCAATATGCGGTAGAAGCTTTTGAGCATGGCGCAATTGATTATGTATTAAAACCAGCTGACCCTGAACGCTTATCTTTAACCGTCGAGCGTTTAAAAAAACGTTTAGCAAGCCCGCCTAATGATATGCAGGCTTTAATTGCCCAAATTGCTAAGCAGGTTATCAATAAGCCGGTATACCTGCAATGGATACAGGCGTCGATGGGGCAGGAATTACGTTTAATTCCGGTTGAAGAGGTCTTGTTTTTTCAATCGGATGAAAAATATACGCGAGTGCAAACTAAAAATTACGAAGCTTTAATCAGAAAACCCGTGCGTGATTTATTAGAAGAATTAAACCCAGATCTATTCTGGCAAATTCACCGTGCCACGCTTGTAAATAGCAAGGCGATTGAAGGCGTGGTGAAGGATATTCGCGGGCGTTTACTGGTGAAGGTGAATGGCTTAAGCGAAAAGCTGGAAGTAAGCCGTAGCTTTACCCATTTATTTAAGCAAATGTAAGTGCCCCGCAAAAGCATCCCCGCCGACTTATCCCAATTCGATTAACTTAAAGGCGCGTACCGTAGGAGTGGCTATTGCCGCGAATATTTTGATGCACAGCGCTTTTGCAGCTAAAGCTGCGCCTACGAAAAACACGTTTTTTATTGTTTTTCCTTAAGTTGATAGGCTAGGGCTTTCTCTGCTTTAGCCCTTAGCCGCTGTTTTCCCCCTCCTTGAAGGAAATCACCATGCGCAGCCCGTATCTGTGAGCGCATCATAAAGTAAAGGCACGGCAGCGAGCGGTCCCATGGCTGAGTAGGCATTTTTGCAATCGGGCTTGATGGCCCTATCTAAAGATTTTGCCATTTTAGAGCGTACAGCTTCAGGCTGCGGGTTTAAGCCGGGTGGTTTTTGCTTTTCGCGGCTTTCTTCAGGCTTGATAGAAAGATCAAGCTTGGGGGCGATGACACTGTCAATGGCATTGCCTAAATCGCTGATTGGGGGCTGCTCAATGATTGGTTCGGGGGCGGCGCTTGGCGGCAAAGAGCGGCTGATGGCTTGTGCTGTTGGACGATTGTTTTTTGGCGCGCGGGCAGGTGTCTGAGGGCTTGCTGCTTGTTCCGGCGAAGTGATTATTTTGTGTGTGCTCACCTTTGTTTGGAGTAAAACCTGCATCCGCGGCTTATCTGCTAAAGAGGGCGCTGCCGGATAAAACATAAAAATACTGAGGTGGACCAGTAGCGCAAGCCCAAAGCAGAGATATAAATCGCGAGTATGTGGAGTCATATTCAATGGAAAGTCGGTGGCAAAAAACGGTATCATGTTTTTTGAGTCTACGCGACTCAGCTATTTTCTTTTATGCACTTATTTCCCTTTCTGTTTAACCTATTTTTTTGTATTGATATTTCATCGTTGGCATACATTTGCGAGTTTTGCCTAATCTTTGTTTTTCTTTTTCAAAATGAGCCTGTGGATCACCTTTTTTCGGAAAATAATCGATCACTTTCTGACGATGCGATCAATTGCACACTATCCTGATGCTAGCCGGTATTGCTTTTAGGAAGAGGAATGCATACGTTTTTGCTGAAGGGACTGGGGAGGTTTTGTGTTGCGCTGATGCTCACAACGAGTAGCTGGGCGGGCTCGCCGGTGAAGTACACTATTTCGGTGGTTCCTCAGTTTAGCCCTGCTCAATTGCATCAGGAGTGGATGCCTGTTCTGCGACGTATTTCACGCGATACAGGGATAGAGCTAGAGCTTAAGCTCCTGGCCTCTTTCCCTAAATTTGAAGCTGAGCTGATGAAAGGCACTGCCGACTTTGCCTATGTGAATCCCTATCAGGTGGTGATGACTAAATCAACGCAAGGCTATATCCCGCTGCTGCGGGACAGTCAGCCTTTGGTAGGGGTGTTATTGGTCAGGCGGGAAAGCGTATTTAAATCGGTTTATGATTTAAACGGCCAAACGATTGCGTTTTCTGCGCCCAATGCGTTTGGTGCTTCGCTTTATTTACGCGCTTTGCTTATAGAGGAGCAGGGGCTTAAATTCACGCCGCGCTACTTAGGCACACATCCTAATGTATTCAGGCATTTGGCTCGTAATGATGTCGCCGCAGGGGGGAGTGTGGTTTCTGCTTTTAATGATGAGGCGCCCGAAGTTCGCGAGCAACTGCGCATCATTTACAAAACGCCCGAAGTGGCCTCGCATCCTATTGTGGCCCATCCGCGTGTGCCCTTAAAAGTACGTGATGCGATATCCCAAGCGTTTCTGGCTTTAGCAAAAGATGTGGCAGGGCGCGCGTTGTTAAAAGATATCCGCTTTCCAGACCCGGTACTGACGGCTTATGAAAAAGATTATTTGCCTTTGGAAACGTTAAAACTTCAACAATATGATGTGCCAGAGAAAAACTAGATGAGCACGCCTAAGCCCGTTATTTCTTTGGCGAGAGTGTGGCAAGCAGTATATGCAGCCTTTCCCCACAGCTTGGCCAGCCAGATTTTGTTGTTAACTTCGGTATGCCTTGTGGTGTCTTTATTGGCCTATGGTGCATATACCGCAAAAAAGCAAACAGATCTGTTACGCGCCACCATCATGACCAATATGGCGGCTTTGGCGCAAAACTTAGCGACGGTGAATGCTCAGTTTTTACTGGTCGATGATTTGGTCAGTATAGAAGCAATCTCTATGCAAACAGCGGCAATGCCGGCGGTGTTGCTGGTTCAGATCAGCGATGCACAAGGCAAGCTGCTCAGTGAAGTGGCGCATGAAAAAGGCCGCGCGGTGCCTCGGTTTAGTCATACGAAATTACTTGTCCCTCAGGAGGCTCAGCCTTTTTCTCAGCGAGAGCCGCAAGCTCAGTCTGCGGCAAATGGTGCCGATCAATCTGAAGTCATGTCGGTTTGGCAGCCAATTACTGCGGGCTCTGTTGTGGGCTGGGTGCGGCTGAGTTACAAATTAGATCGTGTCAACCAGGCGGCCATTACCATTTGGATGCATGCTTTATTAATTATTGCACTGGCGATATTGGCCACGCTGGGTTTGCTGAAATTATTGTTACGCCCACCGATTAGTGCTTTGCAGCGGGCAACGCAATTTGCAACTGATTTAGATCATTCGCTGGGCGCTAGAGTGGATGTTTCTAATGAGACTACGGAAATTCAAGCGCTGGGGAATGCGCTTAATCAGGTTTCTGCCCGCTTGTTTACTCAAAACAGTGAGTTGAGCAATCAGAAGTTTGCCCTTGATCAGCATGCTATTGTCAGTATTACTGATCTGAACGGCACTATTTTGTATGCTAATAATTTATTCTGTCAAATTACCGGCTATTCAAGAGAAGAGTTGCTGGGTAAAAATCATCGGATTATCAATTCAGGGTTTCATTCGGCTGAATTTTTTGCCGCGCTTTGGGCCACTATTTCTAGCGGCAAGGTGTGGCATGGCGAAATCAAAAATCACAGAAAAAATGGCCAGCACTATTGGGTGGATTCGACTATCGTGCCGCTTTTGGGCGTAGATGGAATCCCTGGGCAATATATTGCAATACGTACCGATATTACTGAAATTAAAAATTATGAATTGTCATTGCAGGCGGCCAAAGCTACGGCAGAAGCCGCCACCGTGGCTAAAAGCCAGTTTCTGGCCAATATGAGTCATGAAATTCGTACGCCAATGAATGCCATTCTGGGCATGCTGAAGCTGTTGCAAAATACCGATCTTAGCCCTCGCCAATTGGATTACACCAGCAAAACCGAGGGTGCTGCACAATCACTACTGGGTTTGCTGAACGATATTCTAGATTTCTCCAAAATGGAGGCCGGTAAAATGGAGCTGGATCCACAGCCTTTTCGCTTAGATAGGTTGTTAAGAGATCTGTCGGTGATTCTATCGGCGAATGTGGGCACAAAGCCACTCGAGGTTTTGTTTGATATTGATCTGGCCACGCCTAAGGGGCTAGTTGGCGATGCATTACGTTTGAGGCAGGTGCTGATTAATCTGGCAGGAAATGCGATTAAATTCACGGATAAAGGTGAGGTCGTCATTCAATTTAAGGTGCTGGCACGGGAGGGTGTGAATACCCGTTTGTATATCTCGGTGAGAGATAGCGGTATTGGTATTGCACAGGAAAACCAGCTGCATATTTTTGATGGGTTTTCGCAGGCAGAAGTGTCTACAACAAGACGCTTTGGAGGCACGGGGCTGGGCTTATCTATTTGTAAGCGCCTAGTTGATATGATGGGCGGGCAACTGATGCTCGAGAGTGCGGTTGGCCAAGGCAGTATGTTTCATTTTACCTTGAACCTGCCCGTGGCAGATGAGCTGCCTAACGAGGCAGATCGCTCTGATATGAGGGAATCACTGGCTCATTTAAAGGTTTTGGTGGTGGATGATAGCGCCACTGCCCGCGATATTATGGTGGATATGGCACGTTCCTGGGGCTGGCAAGTCGATGTGGCCAAAGGTGGACTAGAGGCGGTGGCGATGGTGGAAGCACGTGCTCGTACTGCACAAGCGAGCTATCAGGCTATTTTTGTTGACTGGCAAATGCCAGATATTGATGGCTGGGAAACCAGCTTACGCATTCGAAATATAATGCCAGCATTAGATGCGCCCATTATTGTGATGGTGACAACACATGGCCGGGAGCTCCTTTCCCAAAGAACAAATGAAGAGCAAGTCGCCGTCAATTGTTTTCTAGTGAAGCCCGTAACGGCATCGATGCTATTTGATGCCGTGGCCGATGCCAGAGCAGGCTTGAGTAATTTGCGTGCAAGGCCAAGAACGGCGGGGCTGAAGCCTTGTCGCTTGATGGGTTTGCATTTGCTGGTGGTTGAAGACAATTTAATGAACCAGCAAGTGGCACAGGAATTACTCAGTGCAGAGGGCGCTTTGGTTGAGCTGGCGGCAAATGGGCAATTAGCGATTGATGCCATCACCAAAGCACAGCGCCCCTTTGACGCGGTGTTAATGGATGTGCAGATGCCGGTGATGGATGGCTATACCGCCACGCATATTATTCGCCACGGATTAGGCTTGAGTACCTTGCCGGTGATTGCGATGACGGCAAACGCGATGGATTCTGATCGGGAAGCATGCCTGGCAGCGGGCATGAATGATCATATCGGCAAGCCCTTTGATCTGGTGCATCTTATCCATGTTGTGCAGAGCCAGGTGAGGCTAGCCAGCCGCCAACCTGCATCAGAAGAAGCCCAGGCTGCCAATGCAATGCTCTCCCCGGAAACACTACCTGATAAAGAAGAGCTTGATACAGCAGGAGCACTTGAGCGTTTGGGAAATAATAAGGACTTATATGAGCGGGTTTTGCAGTCTTTTTTGGTAGAAGTCAGCGATATACCCAAGCAGCTAGATGTGCTATTGCAAGCGGGCAATGTACTCGATGCGGGCCGGCTTATGCATACCTTAAAAGGATTGGCCGCAACGGTGGGAGCCAGCTACCTGACTGCCGTGGCTAAAAATGCAGAAAACATGCTGAAAAATGTGGATTTATATGGGGTGGACAGCCAAATAAGCGAGCAGCTTAGCGATGCAGTGATTAGCACGAGCCGTATCATGCGGCCATTATTAGCCCAAGTGCCGCTGGCGGCAGAGATGAATGCAACGGCGCTGGATACCACGCAGTTTTTGGCAGATATACAAGAGCTGCATCAGCTACTGTGTGGCTCAGATTTACTGGCTTTTGATGTCCATTCCCGCTTGCAAAAAAACCATGCCCGCACATCCGCCGGTGAGCTTAAACCTTTGTATGATGCGATGGGTGTATTTGATTTTATGCGTGGCCAGAAGCAATGCGAAACCCTGCTGCAAAAATATAATGCGCCGTACTAATTCGCGGGCAGGGCTTTAGCAGCTGCTTTTTATTAGAAAACTTAATGTGCATGAATCGCCTGTAATAGCTCGGCTTCTAAAGCCCTTGTGGCGTGTTGATCTTTGAGTAATTTACCGCTGATTAAGAAATTATCTTCTGCCCGCTCGCCTAAAGTCATAATCTTTGCCGATTGAATTTCAATGCGGTTATTTGCCAATACACGGGCAATTGTTGATAACAACCCTGTTCTGTCGCCTGCCGCAATGGATAAAACATGGTATTTGCCGCGCTCATCCGGGCGGATCATCACATGCGGCTGAATAGGGAAATGTTTAAGTTGGCGCGAGATTCGTGTTTTATGTACCGAGCCCAGTGGCAGGCCTTTTTCTAATTGCTGGCTAAGCTCAAACTCAATATAAGCAATTAAATCGCGATAATTCTCTACCCGATTGTCGGGGATATACACATAGAAACTATCCAGGGCGTAGCCATTTTGCGTGGTATGAATATGCGCATCAAAAATGGTATAGCCAGAGCGCTCAAAGAAGCTGCAAATTTGTGCGAATAAATCATTCTTATCCACGCTATACACCATCACTTGCAAGCCTTCGCCTGATTCTGACAGCCGTGCGCGCACAATCGGTTTAAGCGTATTGACACGAGAAAATAACATGCGGGTGTGCCAGGCAATTTCTTTGGCGTCATGGCGCAAAAAATACACGGTGTCGAGCACTTTCCAGAATTCTTCATGCGCTTCCTGGCGCAAGCCATGTAAGCGGATCAGTCGCAGTGCTTCGTCTTGCCGCTCCTCTAGCCAGGAGCGGTCACTATTGGTATTGCTTAACAGGCGCTGGGTGGCTTTAAACAAATCTTCAAGCAATTTGGCTTTCCACGCATTCCATACCTTGGGGCTGGTGCCGCGAATATCGGCCACGGTCAGTAGATAAATGGCGGTGAGTTTGCGCTGGTCCCCTACCCAAGTGGCGAAGGCCTGAATTGTTTCAGGGTCGTACACATCCTGTTTTTGCGCCACGGACGACATGGTCAGATGATGCTCAACCAGCCAGGTAATCAGCAGGGCATCCTCAATAGGCAATGGCATGCTTTGGCACCATCTGGCAGCGATTTCTTTACCAAGCGCCGAATGATCGCCCCCACGCCCCTTGCCAATATCGTGAAATAGCGCGGCCAGATATAAAACTTCGGGCCGATCGAATTCGGCCAGCAGGCGTGAGCACATTGGGTATTCGTGGGTAAAGGCATTGACGGCAAAGCGCCGCACATTGCGTAATACCATCAGGGTGTGCTCATCCACGGTATAAACATGAAATAAATCATGCTGCATACGGCCCACAATCTGCCCAAATTCCGGAATAAAACGGCCTAATACGCCGTATTGATTCATGCGGCGCAATACGCGGGTGAGGCCGCGCGGCTCGCGGAAAATATCAATAAAAAATTGTTGATTAATAGGATCACTGCGGAAATCGTCGTTAATGCTGGATCGGGCATGCCAAAGTGCCCTGAGCGTGGCGGGGCTGATATCCCGGGCATCCCTTAAACGCTCTAATTGCCAGAATAATTCTAAGATGGCCGAAGGCTGGCGTTGAAACACATCAGGTGCAGTGATTTCTAAGGATGAGCCGCGTAATTGAAATGATTCATTAATCGGGCAAATTTCAATCCCAATTTGTGAAAAAATACGTGCCCTGAGTGCTTCTAATAATAAAGGAGCGAGTTGGCTAATAATACGAGCAGAGCGGTAATAGGTGGCCATGAGGGCTTCACTGGCTCTCAGGCGAATTGAACCTTTCTCGCTGTCTTCAAATTTAAAATCGCTGGCGAGTGTGTGCTGATAATCAAAAAGAATACGATCTTCACGGCGCTTGGCCCGCCAGTGCAATTGAATGCGATAGGCACGCAATACCCGTTCGGCATTTTCTAATTTAATGATTTCTTCATCGGTCAGCATTTTAAGCTGTGCCAAAGCATGCCAATCGCGGCCTAAACCCTGGCTGGCGGCAATCCAGCCTATTAAATGCAAATCGCGCAGGCCACCCGGAGCTTCTTTGATATTAGGTTCAAGATTATAGGTGGCATTTTGAAAGCGGCCATAGCGTGCTTGTTGCTCTAATAATTTGGCTTCAAAGAATTCCTTGGTATCGATATAGCGATGAACCGTGTCATAAAATTCTTTAAAGCGCTCCGGGTCCCCCACCAAAAGCCGCGCTTCTAAAATAGCGGTTTGCACCGTGATATCTTTCTCTGCCTCGTGCATACAGTCGGCCGTGGTGCGCACCGAATGCCCCACTTCCAAACCAATATCCCACAGCTCGCCCACAAAGACTTCCAGCTTTTCTAAGAGCGCAGGCGAGGGCAGGTCGGGCAATAAAATCAATAAATCCACATCAGAATAAGGGAATAACTCCCCCCGCCCATAGCCCCCAACGGCCACCAGCAGCACCTCGTCAATAAACTGATGCCTGCCCCACAGCTCGCTTAAAGTACGATCTGTCAGCTGTGCCAACTCACCCAAGATCGGTAAGGCTTCACTCGGGGTGTTAAAACGTTGGTGTAAGGCGGCTTTGTCAGCAGCATAAGAAGCTCGGATGGCACTAACAGGGCGCATAGCTCAGCCAAATTGTAAGGTGGTGCTGTAGTTTATATGAGAAAGGGGCAGGGCGTGGCAGCGGCGCTGTGTGATATGGCTGATGGGGCCATTGTATCGGGTGTATCTGAAGGCGGGGAGGCTATTTTTTATCAGTTGTCAGATCGATTTTATAAACCGTTTTGCTGCGGACATCTGCTGGTACTTAATGGAATGAATTACGATTTCAAAGCAAATGGTATTCTTTATGTGCGCTTTTTTGAAAGGTTGAAGTAATTTTTTGTTTTTGATTGCTGGTGCAATAAAAAAGCCGCTACCTTAGGTAGCGGCTTTTGAATGCGCTAAATATTTTTACTTCAACAATTCCAACTCACCCATATAAGGGCGCAATACGGCAGGCACCGTGATGCTGCCGTCTGCATTCTGGTAGTTTTCCAGTACGGCAACCAAGGTGCGGCCTACGGCTAGGCCCGAGCCGTTCAGTGTGTGAACAAGTTCGTTCTTGCCTTGTTCATTCTTAAAGCGGGCTTGCATGCGGCGGGCTTGGAAGGCGCCCATGCTGGAGCAGCTGGAAATCTCACGGTAGGTGTTTTGCGCAGGCAGCCATACTTCTAAGTCGTAAGTCATTTGCGCGCCAAAGCCCATATCGCCGGTACAGAGCTTTACCTTTCGGTAAGGTAGCTCTAGTTTTTGCAAGATGGCTTCTGCATGAGCAGTGAGTGTTTCTAGCGTGTTAAGCGATTCGTCAGGATGAACGATTTGCACCAGCTCTACTTTTTCAAATTGATGCTGGCGAATCAAGCCACGCACATCACGGCCATAGGCGCCTGCTTCGGAGCGAAAGCAGGGTGTGTGTGCGGTAAATTTCATCGGCAAGTCTTCAAGCTTAACGATGCTATCACGGACAAAATTGGTGACAGGGACTTCAGCCGTGGGGATCAGATAAAGTGGCTCGGCATCTGGGCGGCTTACTTTAAATAAATCTTCTTCAAACTTAGGCAATTGCCCCGTCCCCATCATGCTGGCGGCGTTTACCAAGTAGGGCGTGTAAACCTCTTCGTAGCCATGCTCCAGTGTATGGGTATTGAGCATAAATTGTGCTAGTGCGCGGTGCATCCGGGCAATGCCGCCACGCAGCGCAGTAAAGCGTGCACCAGATAATTTAGTGCCGGTTTCAAAATCAAGGCCCAGCGGGCCGCCCAGATCAACGTGATCTTTGATTTCAAAATCGAACACGCGGGGCGTGCCCCAACGCAGGATTTCTTCGTTTTCAGTTTCGTCTTTGCCAACTGGCACAGATTCGTGCGGCAGATTAGGCATAGAGAGCAACATATCGTTGATTTTTTCTTGCAGCACGGCCAGCGCGGTTTCGGCGGCTTTGAGCTCGTCACCCAGATGGGCCACATCGGACATAATGACCGATACATCTTCACCTTTCGCCTTAGCTTGGCCAATGAGCTTGGAGCTGGCATTGCGCTTGGCTTGTAAGTCTTGGGTGCGTGTTTGCAGCGATTTACGCTCGTTTTCTAGTGCAGAAAACGCGCTTACATCAAGAATAAACTTGCGGCTAGCAAGGCGTGCAGCCACGTTTTCCAAGTCGGTACGGAGTAAGTTGATATCGAGCATAATCGTTGTCTTTTTGTTTCAATGAATAGTTGATAGTTTACACGGCTGGCAAGCTCTTAAAAACCTAAAATCTTAAGCCAAATCTATAAAGCTAAATCTAAACCTTAAATCTGTAGACACAGAGAACACGGAGAAAGGCAAAAACGAGGGAAAGGAGAAAACCCAAATGGGTGTTGTGAACCCCTGTTTTTTATGAAAAACAGAGTGGTTCGAACAATAGCTGATTTTTTTTGATGTAATGGCTTGGTTTTCTCCGTGAAACTCCGTGTTCTCTGGGGCCGAAGTGGTTCAAGATTTGGGTTTTGTACTAGTTAGGTTTGCCTTGGTTTATTGATTTTGCTTTAACCACGCCGCATCCAGCTCGGCAAGGTGGCGTAATTTTTCGGTAATTTTCCCTTCTAGCCCGCGTGGGGTTGGCTCGTAAAAGTGCATGTCTTCTAAGCCTTCGGGTAAATAGCTTTCGCCTGCTGCATAGGCCTCTGGCTCGTCGTGAGCGTAGCGATAGCGTTTGCCGTAGCCCAGCTCTTTCATGAGCTTGGTGGGTGCATTACGCAAATGCACGGGGACTTCGCGGCTTTTGTCGCTGGCGATAAAGGCTTTGGCGGCTTTGTAGGCCATATAGCCTGCATTGGATTTAGGCGCGATGGCGAGGTAAATCACCGCTTGCGCCAGCGCCAGCTCACCTTCGGGGCTGCCTAGGCGCTCAAAAGTGCTTGCGGCATCATTACAAATTTGCATGGCGCGCGGGTCGGCAAGGCCGATATCTTCCCATGCCATGCGAACAATGCGGCGGGATAAATAGCGGGCATCTGCGCCGCCATCGAGCATGCGGGTCAGCCAGTACAGTGCACCATCAGGGTTGGAGCCGCGCACCGATTTATGTAAGGCAGAAATCTGGTCGTAAAATGAGTCGCCGCCTTTGTCAAAACGGCGGGCATTGAGTGTGAGTGTTTCACTTAAAAACGCGGCATCAATTTGTGTTCGTTTTGCGGCCAAAGCGGCGGTAGCCGATTGCTCGATCAGATTAAGCAGGCGTCTGGCATCACCATCTGCAAAGCCGGTGAGCGTATCAATGGCGGAAGATTCAAACGTCAGCTCGGGCAGGCACTCGTTGCAGGCACGCTGTAGGAGTTCTGTCAGCTCGGTTTCTGATAAGGCATTTAAAACGTAAACCTGGGCGCGGGAAAGCAGGGCTGAGTTGACTTCGAAAGAAGGATTTTCGGTGGTTGCACCAATAAAAGTCACAAGCCCTGATTCAACAAAGGGTAAGAATGCATCCTGCTGTGCTTTATTGAATCGGTGTACTTCATCCACAAAGAGCAGGGTGTGCCGGCCCATGCTGCGATGGCTTTCCGCTTCTTCCATCGCGGCACGTATATCTTTTACGCCAGAAAATACGGCCGAAAGCGCAATAAATTCCACATCAAAGGCGCTGGAAAGCAGGCGGGCAAGCGTAGTTTTGCCGACGCCCGGTGGCCCCCATAGAATCATGGAGTGTAGCTTGCCACCTGAAATGGCGGCGGCTAGTGGCTTGCCGGGGGCGAGTAAATGCCTCTGGCCAACGACTTCTGCGATGGTTTTGGGGCGTAATTGCTCGGCCAAGGGAATATGGCCGGGCTTTGCAAATAAATCACTCACGCAGGGGTCCGTATTGGGAGTTGTAATTTTTAAGTTGTTTAGTGTTTATTCACGAATCACGTCCGCGTCTTTAGGCGGAGTAAAGCGGAATTGGCTAGCATCGATTTTAGGATTTATTTTGAGTGCGCTAAAGTAGATGCGCGTGGTTTGCCCAAAGTTGTCGTGTAGCTCCATTTGCATGAGCTGACCTTGGCTAAAGCCTAGTTTGACTGAGTTAAAAGATTGATCTGCTTGCTTGGGCGTGGCCTCTAACCAATCGATTCCTTCACGGCTAGGCAGCGGGCGTAATGTGTAATTGCGTTCAAATTGATTATTACCCGCAAGTAGTGCAGCGGGGCTACTTTCTAAAGCCTTGCCCATGGCTTTAACTGTGGCCTGTTTTAAGTCAGGATCGTACAGCCAGACCTGTTTTCCGTCGGCAATAATCAGTTGCTCAAATGGCTTTTGATAAATCCAGCGAAATAAACCCGGTCTTTGAATGGAGAGTGTGCCGCTACTATTCTGGATTTTGCCTTGCTGGCTGGTGACGGTTTGTTTGAAATTGGCTTGTAAAGACTGAGTGCTGCTTAGATAGTTTTTTAAATCGCTGACTGCATCGGCCCAAGTGGTTTGGCTCGTCACCGCAACTAAAATTATGAGAGCAAGTTTGCGCATTGGATTTCCCGAGTAAATAGTAAAAAAGCCCCGCACTGGCGGGGCTTTTTGTGCGAAGTAGTAAATTACTTCTTAGCTGGAGTTACCACTTCTTTTGTGCCTTTGATGTCGATTTCAACGCGACGATCAGGAGACAGACATTCGATCAACTTAGCGCGCTTTTTGATCTTACCGCAAGTGTCGCCAGTAACTGGCTCAGCTTTACCACGGCCTTCAAACTTAACTTTACCTTCTGGAGCGCCCTTAGAAACAAGGTAGTCAGCTACAGATTTAGCACGTTTTTCTGACAGTGGCTGATTGTACTTGTCTGAACCGATACGGTCAGTGTAACCAATTACGTGGGCTTCACCGTCTTTAGGGTCCATCATTTTAACTTCTTCGTACAGCTTGTCTAAAGCGTCTTTACCAGCTGGCTTCAGAGATGCTTTGTTGAAGTCAAACAGAACGTCTGATTTCAGTGTGAAGTGCTTAGTGTTGATCACTGGTGCAGCAACAACTGGAGCAGCAACAACTGGAGCTACAACAACTGGAGCTACTTTTGCTACTGGCTTAACGTAACCATCACAACCTTCAACATTTGCAGCTTCTTTGCTCCAAGTACCTGTGCGCCAGCATTCGCCGATACCGTTTTTAACAACGCCGCCAGAGGTGTTTGCATTTTGTGTGTAAGCTTCAACGCCAGCAAATGCAGCAGTGCTCATCGCACCTAAAGCAGTTACAACGGCAAGGCGTGTCAGGGATTGCTTGATCGACAGCATAGTTTTTATCTCCTAGAAAATCATTTAGCAAGCTGATATTTATATTGCTTGTAGGTTCTGGATAAGCCTCGCCCGAGGAACCGTCAAGGCTTTTTTTCCATACACGTGCTGCATTCTAATGGTTTCACAATGCTTGCGGCAAATAGTAAGGCTGTAATTTTTGCCGCAGAGGCCGATTCTGTTGTGGGGAGGCACTGTTGAGGGTAGCCCAATTGGAGCATCTTCGCCCCCGTGGTACACTTAGGCATCGAACGCGCGTGCTGCAACGAATGTGTTGTGGCATTGCAACGGCACCACCGTAATTGATTTGCTTGATTACGCGTGGTGCGTATTACATGACGCCCCGGCCCCTATCTAAGATGCTCGAAAACTTTGCCAAAGAAACAATCCCGGTAAGTCTCGAAGAGGAAATGCGACGCTCCTACCTCGATTACGCGATGAGTGTAATTGTAGGGCGCGCTTTGCCCGATGTTCGTGATGGCTTAAAGCCGGTACACCGCCGCATTCTGTTTGCAATGCATGAAAGCAATAATGTCTGGAATCGCTCCTATGTGAAGTGTGCCCGCGTTATTGGT
Organism: Iodobacter arcticus; assembly: GCF_042664895.1. Lineage (NCBI taxonomy): Bacteria > Pseudomonadati > Pseudomonadota > Betaproteobacteria > Neisseriales > Chitinibacteraceae > Iodobacter > Iodobacter arcticus. Next base: position 208,602 of record NZ_JBHTBQ010000035.1, on the reverse strand, counting down.
GACGTGCTCGGTAAGTATCATCCGCACGGCGACACCGCCGCCTACGAGGCCTTGGTGCGGATGGCGCAGGATTTCTCCCTGAGATACCCACTTATTGATGGCCAAGGTAACTTTGGTTCGATCGATGGTGATTCTGCTGCTGCCTATCGCTACACAGAGTGTCGTTTAGAAAAAATCTCTTCCGAGTTGTTGGCTGATATCGATAAAGAAACGGTCGATTTCACGCCTAACTACGACGAGAAAGAACTCGAACCCACTGTTCTGCCTACTCGTGTGCCTAATCTGTTGATTAATGGCTCGTCGGGGATCGCAGTCGGGATGGCGACCAATATCCCGCCGCATAATCTTACTGAAGTGATCGATGCCTGTTTAGCTCTGTTAGCTAATCCAGAGCTGACCATCGATGAGATTATCGACATCATCCCTGCGCCCGATTTCCCTACCGCCGGTATCATTTATGGTATTCACGGCGTGCGTGAAGGTTATCGCACCGGCCGTGGCCGCGTGATTATGCGGGCGCGTACGCACTTTGAGGATGTAAGCCGCGATAAGCAGGCCATCATCGTTGATGAGCTGCCTTACCAAGTGAACAAAGCGCGCCTTCTGGAGCGCATTGCCGAGCTGGTACGCGAAAAAACCATCGAAGGCATTACCGAAATCCGTGATGAATCGGATAAATCCGGTATGCGCGTGGTGATTGAGCTGAAACGCAGCGAAGTGGCTGAGGTTATTCTTAATAATCTCTATAAGCACACCCAGCTGCAAGACAGCTTTGGTATCAATATGGTGGCACTGGTCGATGGCCAGCCGCGTCTATTGAATATCAAGCAGGTGCTGGAATGCTTCTTGCGCCATCGCCGCGAAGTGGTGACTCGTCGCACGGTGTTTGAGCTGCGTAAAGCACGCGAGCGTGGCCATATTCTGGAAGGCTTGGCAGTGGCTTTATCCAATGTCGATGAAATCATCGCCTTGATTAAAGCGGCTCCAACGCCGGCAGAAGCTAAAATCAGCCTGATGGGCCGTACTTGGCGCTCGGCACTGGTTGAAGACATGCTTAGTCGTACCGATGTGAGCGCATCGCGCCCAGACGGTTTGGGGATGGAGTTTGGCTTTAGCCTGACCGATGGCTATCGCCTGTCTGAAGTACAGACTCAGGCGATTCTTGAGCTGCGTCTGCAGCGCCTGACCGGCCTTGAGCAAGACAAAATCGTTAGCGAATATCGCGATGTAATGGAAAAGATCCTCGATTTACTCGATATCTTGGCGCGTGAAGAGCGTGTTTCCGAAATCATCGTGACTGAGCTGAACGAAGTTAAAACCGTATTCGGTGACGTGCGTAAGTCTGAAATCATTGCTTACGGCGAAGATCTCAGCTTAGAAGACCTGATCACCCCGCAAGATATGGTAGTGACGCTGACGCATAGTGGTTATATGAAAGCCACGCCAGCGGATGAATATCGCTCACAACGCCGTGGCGGCCGTGGTAAACAAGCCGCAGCGACCAAGGAAGACGATTTCATCGACAAGCTGTTTGTGGCGAACACCCATGATTATGTCTTGTGCTTCTCATCGCATGGCCGTGTGTACTGGTTGAAAGTGTACAACGTGCCACAGGGTGGTCGTAATAGCCGTGGCAAGCCGATTGTGAACCTCTTGCCATTGCAAGAAGGCGAGAAAATCAGTGCGATTCTGCCGGTGAAAGAATTTACCGAAGATCAGTTTGTCTTTATGGCCACAGCGATGGGTACGGTCAAAAAGACCTCACTTGTGCATTTCTCGCGTCCAATGAAGAAGGGCATTATTGCTTGCGGTCTGGATATGGACGACTACCTCGTTGGCGTTGAGCTGACACATGGTGGCGACCAGATCATGATGTTCTCTGACGCAGGTAAGTCAGTTCGCTTCCACGAAGGTGACGTACGTGCCATGGGCCGTACTGCAACTGGCGTGCGCGGCATGATGCTGCAAGAAGGCCAGAAAGTGATCTCCTTGCTGGTGGCCGAGCGCGATGATCAGCAGGTGTTGGCTGCAACCGAAAACGGTTATGGCAAACGCACACCGGTCGGCGATTACCGCCTGACTAGCCGTGGTACGCAAGGCGTGATCGCCATTGATACTGGCGATCGTAACGGTAAGCTTGTTGCGGCCACGCTGGTTGAAGACTCCGATGACGTGATGCTGATTACCACCGGCGGCGTGCTGATTCGTACCAAAGTCGCTGAAATCCGTGAAACAGGCCGCGCTGCACAAGGCGTGCGCTTGATTAATCTGGATGAAGGTGAGCATTTGTCAGGTCTGGAAAAAGTGTGTGAAACCGATTCAGATGATGATTTGCTAGAAGATGACGAGTTAGTTGCTGAAGGCGAAGTGCCTGCCGAAGCGGCTTCTACAGAGGGTGATATGCCCGCTGTAGAGGGCGATGCGGTTGAAGGTGACGAGCCTGCTGCGGAGTAAGTTTTTCTTCGCAAAATAACAACACTGGCCTGCACGACAGGCCAGTGTTGTGTGTGGAGTATGCGCAGCCTGGCGCGTGTTTAAAACGCGAAGGCTGTGCTTTAAAAAAAGGGATGGTCTATGAGCGTAGCGCCTGTTGCATCACCTGTATTATTTAAGCAAATTTCAGATTGGTTTATGACCTTGCCCCATTGCCAGGTGCTGGGTTTTAAATTTGGCGAAGCGCATTACGGCAGCATGACCGTTTGCCTGCCCTTTAAAGACGAGCTGATCGGCAATCCTGCAACGCGGGTGATTCATGGTGGGGTAGTCACATCCTTGGTTGATTCAACCAGTGCCGGGGCGATTTACACCATGCTGACCGAGCTGGAGGCGATTGCTACTTTGGATTTACGCCTCGATTATCTTCGGCCAGCCAAGCCAGATTTCCCCATTTATTGCACCGCGGAATGCTATAAACTCACTAAGCAAATTGCTTTTACCCGTGCCACGGCATATCAGGATGATATTAATGATCCTGTGGCTTACAGCGTGGGTACTTTTATGCGCAATTCCGCACGCGAGGTGGCAGCATGAGCCCGCCGATTACCAGTTTTGATTCCTTATCTACTGCTATTGATGCCGTGCCTTATGCCAAATTATTGGGTATTCAAAGCCGCGAAGAAAATGGCCAGCCCTTGTTTTTCTTGCCGTTTCACACGCACAACATTGGCAATACGATTTTGCCAGCGCTGCATGGCGGCGTTATTGGCGGTTTTTTAGAAAACGCGGCTATTTTGCATGTGATGTGGGCATCAGAAATATGCAGCGTGCCCAAGATTATTGATTTTTCTATCGATTTTTTACGCACGGGTCGCCCGGTTGAGTTGTACGGCCAGTGTGAGATTATTCGCCAGGGCAAGCGTGTCGCCAATGTGCTGATGACCGCCTGGCAGGATGATCGTAGCAAGCCGGTGGCGGTTGCCCGCGCCCATTTTCTACTTGCCTAAGGGATAAGCTCGCCATGACTCAGATTTACAATTTTTCTGCTGGCCCCGCTGTATTGCCTCGTGAAGTCTTGCTGACCGTACAGCAAGAGCTGACTGATTGGCATGGCTCTGGCATGTGTGTGATGGAAATGAGCCATCGTGGTAAAGAATTTACGCAGATTATCCATGAGGCCGAGGCAGATCTCAGAAAGCTCTTGGGTATTCCGGCTAATTATAAAGTGTTGTTTTTGCAAGGCGGTGCGCATCTGCATTTCTCGATGATCCCGCTGAATTTGCTGCCAGAGCATGGCACGATTGATGTGGTGAACACCGGCCACTGGTCCAAAATTGCCATTAAAGAAATGAAGCGTTTTGCCAAAGTGAATGTGATTGCCAGCAGCGAAGATCGCAACTTTAGCTATGTGCCAGCCGAATCAACATGGCAGCGCTCTAAAGAAGCGTCGCTACTGCATTACTGTGCCAATGAAACTATTGGCGGCGTTGAGTTTGCAGATATCCCGAAGAGCGAAGTGCCGCTGATTTGCGATATGTCTTCAACGATTTTATCGCGGCCGGTTGATGTGTCTAAATTTGGCCTGATTTACGCGGGCGCACAAAAAAACATCGGCCCATCTGGCCTTTGTATCGCGATTATTCGTGAAGATTTGCTTGGTAAATCGCGCGCTAACACGCCAACCATGATGGATTACAGCGTGCATGCCGACGCCGAGTCGATGTACAACACGCCACCTACTTTTGGTATTTATGTGGCTGGGCTGGTGTTTAAATGGCTGCTCAACCAAGGTGGTTTAGTGGCGATTGAGCAAAAGAATATCGAAAAAGCATCCTTACTATATGAAACCATTGAATCATCCAATGGCTTTTATCATTGCCCGGTTGATAAGCCTTTCCGCTCGCGTATGAATGTGCCGTTTAATATTCGTAATGAAAAATTAGACGATGATTTTCTGGCAGGGGCCAAGGCGGCAGGCCTGTTGCAATTAAAAGGTCATCGCTCTGTAGGCGGCATGCGCGCATCGATTTACAACGCCATGCCCATCGAAGGCGTGCGTGTGCTGTGTGAATACATGCGTACCTTTGCAAAAAGCCACGGCTAGATAGCATGAAAGTTTGGCCTTTGTAGGGCGGGTGAAACCCGCGTATTTTATTGCTCGCGGGTTTCACCCGCCCTACGAAAAACATTCCGCTTAAGTTGATCGGGTTGGGGTTTAAACCCGCATTTGCGACGGCCTGATCTATCCGCATCAAGTGTCTGTTTGGTGGCTGTGTTTGCGTTTAAGCGTTTCGTGTGCAGAGCAGCCCACCGCCTATTTAAATTCGAGAAATCAATGAGTGAAGAACAATTAAGCCAACATCGTGATGCCATTGATGCCATCGACGAACAAATTATTCAGCTATTAAATCAGCGCGCCAGCCATGCTCGCACCATTGGTGAAATTAAAGGCAGCGGCATTGTGTATCGCCCCGAGCGTGAAGCGCAGGTTTTATCAAGGGTGAAATCCTTAAACCGCGGGCCTTTAAGCGGCGAAACCATGGCTAAGCTGTTCCGTGAAATTATGTCGGCCTGCCTTGCGCTGGAACGCCCGCTTACCATTGCCTATCTGGGGCCGGAAGGAACGTTCAGCCAAGCGGCAGCAATTAAGCAATTTGGCCATGCGGCGCACACGATGGCCTGTAGTTCAATTGACGAAGCATTTCGGGTGGTAGAAGCCAAAAGTGCTGATTATGTTGTTGCGCCGGTTGAAAATTCTACCGAAGGTGCCGTGGGCCGCACACTGGATTTAATGGTGAATACCCCATTAAAAATTTGTGGCGAAGTGGTGCTGCGCATCCATCATCATTTGCTGCGCAAGGTGGAAGGCAAAGCGGGCCTGCAACGCGTGTACTCACACGCGCAAAGCCTATCGCAATGCCATGAATGGCTGAATAAAAACCTGCCTGTTGAAGTGCAACGGATTTCGGTGTCCAGCAATGCAGAAGCCGCGCGTTTAGCCAGCCTTGATGAATCGTCCGCAGCCATTGCAGGGGATGCAGCGGCAGAAAACTACGCCTTGCTGCGCCTTGCTGAAAATATCGAAGACGAGCCTAACAACACCACTCGTTTTCTGGTGCTGGGTATGCAGGAAGTAGGCCCGAGTGGCCGGGATAAAACCTCTTTGGTGATCTCTGCCCCGAATCGCCCCGGCGCGCTGCATACTCTGGTTGAGCCTCTGGCCAGAAATGGCGTATCAATGGATAAATTCGAATCGCGCCCTAGCCGTGCGGGCCTGTGGGAATACGTGTTCTTTGTGGATGTAGAAGGGCATGTGAGCGGCGCGCCGCTACAAGCCGCCTTGGCCGAGCTGGCCGATACAACTGCTTTTGTAAAGGTGCTGGGGTCTTACCCTGTGGCGGTGATTTAAATCTTTCGCCCCTAAAGGCAATGCCGCTCTTACGGGAGCGGCATTGTTTTGTCAGCCATGCAATTGTTTGGTGGATAAAACCCACTCTTGAACCACAGAGAGCACTTCGGCCCCAGAGTTTCACAGAGAAAACCAAAAGCAATACTTGCTTTGTGTTTCTTGTGTTTTTCAAGGGGGGCTCCAGCAATTCTATCAATTTAAGCAAAACCCGCAGGGCTTGATGGTTGTGTAGGTTGGGTTAGCTTGTTTATTCGCCGTGTAGGGCGGATAAACCAGCGTAACCCAACATTTATGCGCAAAAGGATGTTGGGTTACGCGATAAAGCGTGCTAACCCAACCTACCAATTCCCTTGAGTTGATAGGATTAGAGTCTCCAGTTGAAGTTGAAAATTTAAAGGATAAAAAATGAAATCAGTAGCCGTTTTTTGTGGTGCTAAGCACGGCGTTCAGCCTGAGTTTACTGCTGCGGCGCGGGAGTTGGGTGTGGTTTTGGCTGAGCGCGAGATCACGCTGGTTTATGGCGGCGGACATGTTGGCCTGATGGGTGAGGTGGCCACTGCGTGTCTGGATGCGGGTGGCAAGGTCATCGGGGTTATCCCGGAGTTTATGGCGGTGCGAGAGCTGGCTTTGGAGGCTTGTACCGAGCTAATTATTGTGGATTCAATGCATAGCCGTAAGGCCAAAATGGCCGAGTTGGCAGGGGGCTTTATTGCCATGCCGGGCGGCTTTGGTACGCTGGATGAGTTGTTTGAAATTCTAACTTGGTCGCAAATTGGTTTGCATAGCAAGCCGGTTGGCCTGCTTAATACAGGTAATTATTACAATTCACTCACAAAATTCCTTGAAGAAACGGTGGCGGCGGGCTTTTTAGCTGCGGCAGAATACAGTAAATTGCAACTTGCAGCCGATCCACGCAATTTATTGGATATTCTGGCTAATATGCCGGGATCAATAGAAGGTCAGTGGTGGAAAGCTTAGCATATTACGTATTTAGAAAGCATCTGCGCCGGATTTGCTTTATCGGTGGTATTTAAGGCTGCAGTTTAATTAATCAATCGCGCTACAGTGTGTGGTGTTTCCTCTATACCCGATTCATCGGATAGCAAAAAGGATTTTCAAATGAGTTTGCAAGATCTAGCCCCAGAATATGTTCGCTCAATTGCGCCTTATCAGCCCGGCAAGCCGGTTGCTGAATTGGCGCGTGAAATGGGATTAAATCCTGACCATATCGTGAAATTGGCATCAAATGAAAATCCACTCGGTATGGGGAGCAAAGCCAGAGCGGCGATTGAAAAAGAACTGGCTGAATTAGCCCGTTATCCGGATGGCAATGGTTTTGATTTAAAAAGAAAAATAGCCCAGAAGCATGGCGTAAAAACGGAACAAATCATTTTAGGTAATGGCTCCAACGATGTACTGGATTTAATTGCCCATGCTTTCTTAGCGCCGGGTGATTCGGCCGTTTATTCGCAATATGCGTTTGCTGTTTATCCTCTGGCAACGCAAGCGGTGGGCGCGCAAGGCATTCAAGTCAATGCGCTGGATTATGGTCACGATTTAGATGCCATGCAGGCTGCTATTGTGCCAAGCACCAAGGTGGTTTGGATTGCAAACCCAAATAACCCAACGGGTACAATGGCTAGGCCGGGCGATTTGCTTGAGTTTTTACAAAGCTGCCCAAAAAATGTACTGGTGGTATTGGATGAGGCCTACACCGAATTCTTTACCCCGGAAAAGCGCCCTGATTCAATCGCTTGGCTGAAAGACTTCCCCAATCTAATCGTGGTGCGTACTTTCTCCAAAGCCTTTGGCTTGGCCGGTTTACGTGTAGGCATGGCGCTCACTTCACCGGAAGTGGCCGATATGATCAACCGCGTGCGCCAGCCATTTAATGTCAATAGCCTTGCGCAAGCCGCAGCAACAGCAGCGCTGGATGATGAAGAATTCTTAAAAGAAACCCTGCGCGTAAATAGCGAGGGTATGGCCCAATTAACGGCAGCCTTTGTGCGATTAGGTGTGAGTTTTATTCCAAGCCAAGCTAATTTCATCGCCTTTCATTGTGGCGATGCAGCAGCGCTTAATCTATTTATGCTGCAAAGGGGCGTGATTATCCGCCCATTAGCCCCATACGGCCTGACCAACACCTTGCGCGTTTCGATTGGCTTGCCAGCAGAAAATGCACGCTTTATTGAAGTGCTGGAAGAAGCATTGGCTGATTAATTAGCCATAACATCATTAAAATAAAGCCCCGGTAGAAATATGATCGGGGCTTTTTTTATTGCGGGTTTACCCTTGCAAAATTGCGGTATGTTTCGCAATTTTTTTGATGGTCGTTTCGTGGGTTTGGGGTGGTCGAGTCACGGGGTCAGGTCTTACATTTTATATAAGATAAAATTTACAGTGGTTTGCAAAGCAGCTTAAATTGATTAATTCATGTCAAATGTAAGACCTGACCCTATAAGTTTCTCTATGGGTTTCTTTAACGTTTGACATGAGCGGCGGCTAGAAGCGGGCCAAGCTCGCTGGAAGACGTCCGCTCAATGAAAGGGTTAGACCTCAGTTGGCTCCGCATGATGATTTGGACTTTGGCTTATGCTTCCGTTGCCGACGGCCAACCGATCCGTGCCGCACTACGAAGATTGGATTGAACGACTAAGCGATGAAACGGGGCAATGAGAAAAATATAGAGACGACCTAAGCGATTGTGGCAATGGACAACGGTCGACAGAGTCAAGTGACGTTTAGCTCCCGGCGACGACTGACCGGAACACAGAACAGAGAGTCTGAAGTCCAGGTGCTTGTCGTCTTCTCCAAGAACAACTTCAGTTAGATTTGTGCTGTAGATCTTAAAGATGCTGAGTCGGCCCGCTCCGCTCTCCGCATCCAGCGATCCGAGATGTTTAGCTGTCTTGAGGCCGAAACCGGCTACGAGCGTGTCTCGAACCGTCATGAGGCTGCTGACCCAGGGCGCTTGGTGAGCGAAGATGAACCTCGCCAACAGTTCGGGATTGGTCGACGCTTCGGGTGGAAGCTCGATCGAGTAGGCATCCGCGAGATTCGTCGATGCGTAGGCTTTAGCAATCGCCGACTCCTGAGGAAGCGACACAGATGTTGCGTGATGGTGTTCGGTTGACATGTAGGCGTCCAGTTTCTGAGGTTTAAAAAGAAGTAACGGGGTCAGGTCCTTTACATAAGATAAAATTTACCGTGGTTTGCAAAGCAGCTTAAATTAATTAATTTATGTCAAATGCAAGACCTGACCCCATAGGTTTAGACGACCAGAGCCAAAACACCAATCAGGATTTTACTAGTTCCACGCGGTTGATCTTCATCTTTATTGCGGTTCATGACCTTCAACGCAATATAACCAAACAAAGCACCTCCGATTGCTTTACCTACACCAGTCGCACCAGCATCATTCGATGCTGCAGTTGTTACGGAAAAACTCAGTGTAGGCAATAACAATGCAAAAAAGAACACTAACCATTTTTTCATATCACTCCTTATCTACTAAGATTTTTATCCGCTTTCAAAACGAGCGGCTTCACCTTTATGTCTGAATATTCAGAGTTTGAGTTCTTGCTATGCAGGCCCATCGCCAATAGGTGATATATACTCACGGCAAAAAGTAATGATTTCATCAACAGTGGATGCATTTGGAAGTGGCGTTTCATTTTTTACTACGTCCAGCATTTCTTTAGCAATTTTGTCAAATTCAAGATTGCCCGCCAACCGAGCGTACAAAAAAAAGGCAAATCCGTGCTTTTTCTTATAAAAATAATTATTTGGAAAAATAAACTTAGCTTCCTCATTACTGAATAACCAATTCATGCCCTGAATTGTTCGTGCCTTATCAAATATAAAAATACTCAAACCAAGAATATCTTCAATCATCCAATCGATTTCTTCAGCACTTCGGCACTGATCAATACTATATAAACTTTTTCCGATGGACAAATCGCGTAGAGCTCCAAGCCCTGGCAAATCAATAGATACTTGATTAGAGTCATCACGTGGTGTTTCTTCACTCCACAATCTGAATTCAGTAAGCTGACGATTAAAGCGCTGACTATAGACTTCAAATGAAACACGGCATTTGAGCTCTCCTGCTGAACCACTTGCTGTGGCCCTTATCACCTGACTACCGCCTTCTACTTCACGCTCAAAATAGAATAAAAACCCATCATCCAACTTTTCCCGCACAGGCATAAAACCATACTCAGCCAAAGCTGGCGTTAATTGCTCAGCAAAACGCTTGGCGACTTTTGCCTTGGTGTATTTCACTGGGTTAGCGGCAATCGGATCTAATTCATACCACATAGCCGTTTTTTCTTCTGGAATCACATAGCTACGCAACATATCATGGCAATAATAGGTTTCCGTTTCTAAATCAAACACATCCAAGCGCAATTCACGCGCCAGCGGTAATAATCGACGTAAAAATGCGTTAGATTGATCAGAATCAATCTGTATCGTCCACGCTTGGCAAGGTAAATCACGCACTGTATGAATTGGATTTATACCGTTCCATAACGAGGTTTTTTCTGAATTGCTTTCTAATGGAAAATCCATCAGCAGCCGCTTGGCCAAGCGAGATAATCTAGCCGACTGAGCTGCATTTGCAGGCCGAGTTTCATCCATAAAAACGGAGAGCATTTTCTTTGCTCCACCGATGGTCTCAGGAAACCAAAGAATATTGGATGCAACGTTGTGGTTCTCTCTATCGAGAATGGCAATTGTGTAATTCATTAAATCCTAACCTTTGTTGTTAATTTTTGATTCGATTCACAATGTGAATCGAAGTAACGGGGTCAGGTCTTGTATTTTGCATAATTATAAAATTTACAGTGGTTTGCAAAGCAGCTTAAATTGATTAATTCATGTCAAATGTAAGACCTGACCCCATAGGTCTCTTACTAGTTCCACGCGGTTGATCTTCATATTTATTGCGGTTCATGACCTTCAACGCAATATAACCAAACAAAGCACCTCCGATTGCTTTACCTACACCCGTCGCACCAGCATCATTCGATGCTGCAGTTGTTACGGAAAAACTCAGTGTAGGCAATAACAATGCAAAAAAGAACATTAACCATTTATTCATATCACTCCTTATCTACTAAAATTTTTATCTGCTTTCAAGACGAGCTGCTTCACCTCTATGTCTGAACATTCAGAGTTTGAGTTCTTACTATGCAGGTCCATCGCCAATAGGAGATACATACTCGCGGCAAAAAGCGGCCATATCATTAACAGTTGCAACATTTGGAATCGGAGTTTGGTGTTTTACGACCTCTTGTATTTCTTTAGCCATTTGCTCAAAACGAGGATTGCTGGCTAATCGAGCATAAGTAAAAAGATCAAAGATAAGAGACTTATCGTGCTCATAATCTTCCGGATTCCAACTTTGGGCACCTTCATCGCTAAGAAGCCAATTCATACCTTGAATTGTGCGCGCTTTATCAAGCGTAAACACTCCCAAGATAAGAATATCTTCAACCACCCAGTCAACCTCTTCAGCACTCCGGCAACAATCAGCGTTATTAAGTTTTTTTCCATAAACTCGGTTTCTTAACGTATCAAGCCCTGGTAAATAAATAGGAACTTTCTTAGTATGCTGAAAATCAATTATTGGTAGATTTTCACGCCATAACCTGAATTTACTAGCGATGCAATCAACACGCTGACTATAAACTTCAAATGAAACACGGCATTTGAGCTCCCCCGCTGAGCCACTATCCGTAGCCCTTATCACCTGACTCCCACCCTCTACTTCACGCTCAAAATAGAATAAAAACCCATCATCCAATTTTTCCCGCACAGGCATAAAACCGTGTTCAGCCAAAGCTGGCGTTAATTGCTCAGCAAAACGCTTGGCGACTTTTGCCTTGGCGTATTTCACTGGGTTAGCGGCAATCGGATCTAATTCATACCACATAGCCGTTTTTTCTTCTGGAATCACATAGCTACGCAACATATCATGGCAATAATAGGTTTCCGTTTCTAAATCAAACACATCCAAGCGCAATTCACGCGCCAGCGGTAATAATCGACGTAAAAATGCGTTAGATTGATCAGAATCAATCTGTATCGTCCACGCTTGGCAAGGTAAATCACGCACTGCATGAATTGGATTTATACCGTTCCATAAT